>NZ_JBMDIQ010000007.1:0-234977 GCF_057808735.1 Chromobacterium sp. FG89
AAGACCGCAAGGGCCAGGAGCACATCAAGCTGGCCACCGAGTTCGACAAGAGCCAACTCAACCTAGGCCATCTGGTGAGCGAGAAGCGTGCGCCGCGCGGCGAAGGCTTTGAACTCAGAACCGACGGCTGGGGCGCGCTGCGCGCCGCCAAGGGGCTGTTCCTCAGCACCGACGCCCAACCCAAGGCGCGCGGCAAGCAACTGGACATGCAGGCGGCGCAAGCGGACTTGGACAGCGCGCTGGGCAATATGCAGACCCTAGCCGAGATGGCCGCCCAGGCGCGGGCGCTGGCCGCCGACATCGAACAACAACGGCAATTGATGGCGGATCGACTCAGCCAGCTGCAAAAGTCCGCGCTGCTCGCCCATGCGCCGGACGGCATCAGCCTCGCCAGCGGCCAGCATCTGCAACTGGCGGCCGGCGGCAACCTGATCGCCACCGCAGGCGGCCACGCCGACATCGGCGCGATCAAGCGCTTCACCGTGGCGGCCGGCGAAGCCCTCAGCCTGTTTGCCAACAAACTCGGTGCCAAGCTGATCGCCGCGCAAGGCAAGGTGGAAATCCAGGCGCAGCACGACGCCATCGAACTGGCCGCGCTCAAGCAAATTCGCATCATCAGCAGCGGCGACGAAATCATCATCGCCGCCAACAAAAAACTGACCCTGCAATGCGGCGGCTCCTACCTGACGCTGGACAGCTGCAAGGTGGAAGCCGGCACGCGCGGCGACATCAAGCTGCACGGCGTGTCGCTCAGCATCCCCGGCCCGGCCTCCATGCCCACCCCGGCTTACGACTTCCCCAGCGCCAAGGTGGTGGAGCCGCGCGATCACTTTTTCACCCTCAGCAACCCCGCCTCCGGCAAGCCGCATGCAGGCATGCCCTACACCATTACCGAACCGGATGGCGTCACCCATCGCGGCCTGACGGACAGCGGCGGCAAAACCCAAACCATCAAAAGCAGCTACGCCAAATCCCAACTCAAGATCGTGTTTGAGCCACAAGGAGAATAAGCATGGACTTCTGGATTACCGGCGAAGGCGTGACCCAGGCCGCCAGCCTGGCCAGCTACACCGCCATCCACTTCCCGCGCCAAATGAGCCGCGTCCGACTCAAGCGCATTCCGTTCTGGGGCAAGGGTATCGCCCATAAGGGCGGGGCTGTGCGGGAAAAATCCCCAGGCCACTACTGGGTGGAAATTGACCACAACGATCCCAACACCACGGAAAGTTACGGCTGGTATCCGGCGGCGAACATCAAAGGCATGAAAAGCACAAAGGACCAGCTCAGCGCGATGTGGGATGTTGAAGGCTGCATCAATGGCGACTCCAAGGAACGGCGTCAAGCTGATGAACTGGCTAACGACCCCCAGAAGTATGACCTCCTAGCCGGCCGTGGTATCGGCAATAAACCCTACCCTTACGACCCGAACCACGGCAACCCGGACGCCCGCAGTGTCCAGCCGCTCTACCTGGGCTTGACCGACCAACGCTCGGAGGCGGCAGTGATAGACGAAATCCGCGCCTTCGCCGCCGCTTACGAGAAGCAATATGGTGGCCGCTGGAGCTATCGGCTGGACAGCTTCGGTGAAAACAACTGTCACACTTTCATCTGGCGCTTGCTGCACGACTGCCAGCTGATTGATCTGGAATTGCTCAACTCCGACATCGACCCCCACTTCGAAAAGCTGCGCGGTCTGGTGCTGAAAGAAACCGCCAAGGGTGCGGCCTATGGCGGGGCAGGCATTGCTGTGGCAGCCGTCACCAGCGCCGCGCGCCGGCTCATCAAGCCCGACTATGCCGACACATTGGCTGAGCGCACCGCGATGACGCGCGACGAATTGAAGCGACGGAACTGGCTATGAAGACTTGGCAAAAAGCCTCGCTGATCGGCGTGCTGCTGCTCATATTGCTGCTGCCTATGGCGCTGTTCATCTACCAAGTCCATCACACCCCGCTCGCCCAACGACTATTTAACTGGATACTCCCCATGAGCCTCAACTACACCACCGACCTCAATGGCGTGCGACTGCACGTCAATACCCCCTACTACGTGCGTGAAAGTCCCCGGACCTTTTCCACGGATTACTTCCTCGGAGAAGTTCTGAGTTTTGAGGCAGCGGAACTCAGAGATGGCGTTGCCCAGATTGCCATTAATCAAAGCCAAAAAATCGCTTATCGACAAAGCCGCAATTCAGAACGGGAACCCTATACCGGCCCCATCGACTATGAGCGCTTCGGCATCAAGGTCAACGGCATCTATTTCTTCGGCCTGGATGCGGATGGTCAGATCAACCGGCTGCTGAACGTAGAGCAGGCGCTATTGGAGCCGGTCTACATCAAGGCTGACATCTTTGTTGCCGAGGTCCGTTCAGCAGAAAAAGTCACCCGGACTATCATGGGGCGATCCCAGATGAATTACTGGGAGTCCAGCGACTCACTCAAAGAGAACAAGGGCTTTCGGATTTGGCCAACGGGCCGCAAACGCGCTTGGCTTGCCGCCTTTACTGAGCAAGGAGTGGAAAACACGATTCACACCGTTGACTACCAAATCCGAGCGATGCCCTTCTCCATCCACATCCCCCTTAAAATCCTCGGCATCAAGACTGATGGCCGCTACCTGCTCAGCGTCCTACCCGATGGCAGCGCCGGCTTCCCCCGCCCAGAACTCGATGCGCTGGCAGACCAGCGTCACATCGAACTCTGGGTAAAAGATGGCCAGGTCTATCGCGCAACGCTGACCACCTATGTCGTCACTGGCGAGAAATGGACCTTCTACAACGATAAAGGCAATTTAGAACGGCGTAACGGCTACGACATCGAGAATGGCCGCAAGGTGGAGTGGGCGCAAAAGCTCGACCGAACCATAGGCCAGCGCGGTGGCGAATGGGTGCCTCCGAGGCCGCAAGATGAGCAGGACGATTAAGCCCGTGCGTACCTGGCAAAAAGCCTCACTGATCGGCGTACTGCTGCTCATGTTGCTGGGCCTGCTTGGCTATCACATTCAACAATACCCAGCCGTCCGATGGCTGGTTTTATGGATACTCCCCATGAGCCTCACCTACACCACTGATTCCAATGGCGAGCGCCTGCACGTCGATACCCCCTACTACGTCCGAGAATGGCCACGTACCTTCTCCACCAATTATTTCGATGGTGAAATTCTGAGTTTTGAGGCAGCGGAACTCAGTGATGGCGTTGCCCAGATTGCCATTAATCAAAACCAAAAAATCGCCTATAGACAGAGCCGTATTTCAAAACGAGAACCTTATACCGGCCCCATCGACTATGAGCGCTTCGGCATCAAGGTCAACGGCATCTATTTCTTCGGCCTGGATGCGGATGGACAGCTCAACCAACTGCTGAGCATAGAGCAAGCGCTATTGGAACCGGTCTACATCAAGGCTGACATCTTTGTTGCCGAGGTCCGCTCAGCAGAAAAAGTCACCCGGACCCGGATAGGCCGTGCCCAGATGAATTACTGGGAATCAAGCGGTTCTCTCAAAGAGATCAAGGGCTTTCGGGTTTGGGCAACGGGCCGTAAACGCACCTGGCTTATGACCTATACCGAGCGGGGCCGGGATGACACCGATCACACCATTGATTATGAGGCCCAAACCGAATCCTTCATCACCGACATCCCCCTTAAAATCCTCGGCATCAAGACCGATGGCCGCTATCTGCTCGGCGTTCTGCCCGATGGCAGCGCCGGCTTCCCTCGCCCGGAACGGGATGTACTGGAAGAACAGCGCCACATCGAACTGTGGGTACAAGAGGGCAAGGTCCACTCTGCCATGCGAACCACCTATGTCATCAAAAGAGAAGCATGGATCAGCAATGACAAGGACGGCAAATACCTCAAGCGCTGGGGCTACGACATCGAGAATGGCCGCAAGGTGGAATGGCAGCAAAAGTTCGACCGAACCGTAGGCCAACGCGGCGGCGAATGGATGCCGCCCCGGCCGCAAGACGCGGAAGAGGACTGAGGCTCTACCCACCCACGCCATGCCAAACAAAGAAACCGCAACGCGTCCGCTAGCGGACGCGCGGCAGGAACAGCTCGGCCAGCATGCAGCGGCAGCTACCGCCGCCCACCGCCTCTATGGTGGGAATGGGGTTGACCACCGGCTGCCCGTGGCGCTCCAGCGTTCTTTGCTGCGCCGGCGTGAAGCCGTTCCAGGCCTGCTCCGACATCGCGATCAGCGGCTGGCCGCCGGCGCCGCGCAGTTGCAGGATATTGCCGCAGAAGCTGCGCTCCACCTGGGCCAGGCTGATGTCGATCACCTCGTGATGTTCGCTCAGCGCGCTCAGCACTTGCCGCCGCTGCTCCGGCCGGTGCAGGCTTTCGGAGCAGATCACCGCGAAGCCCTCGCCCACGCTCATCATCACATTGGTGTGGTAGATGGGCACGCCGCGGCTGTCCACGGTGTCGAACAGGTGCACCGCTTCCAGGCCGCGCCGGCGCGCGTAACGGTAGAGCGCGCCCGGATGGCAGCGCTGCGAGCGCGCCGCGTACACGCGCTTGCGCGGATGGTCGAACACCATCACCCCGGTGCCTTCCAGGATCAGCTCCTCTTCCAGCGGATGGCCGGCCCACACCACTTGCTCCACCTCGTAGCCGTGGCTTAGCAGTAATTGGCACAGTTCCTCCACCCGCCGTTCCCGGCGGCGGTTCAGCGTGTGCATCGGGTAGACGTGCAGGCTGCCATCCACGCTGGTGCTGAACCAGTTGTTGGGAAACACCGCGTCCGGGGTTGGATAGCCGTCCGGGCTTTTTTCCAGCACCAGCACTTCAACGCCGCGGTCGCGCAGCCGCTGCGCCATGGCGTCGAATTCCGCCAGCGCCCGCGCGGTGACCTGGGCCGGCGGCAGTTGCAGCCGGTGCTGGAACACATTGTCGGCGCCGGTTTGTTCATTGAAGGCGAAATCGTGAGGGCGCACCATCACGACGGCGCGGGCCAATTGGCCTTGTCTGGCGCGGAGCCAGATGGGCTCCAGGTTTTCTTGCGCCGGCGCGTCGGCGGCGGCGATGGCTTGGGCTTGCATGGTGGGCGGCTCTTGGGTGGGGGTTCGCATGGCCGCCCGCGGGCGGCAAATCATTCTACTGACAGTACGCGTTGCGGCCATGCCGGAAACATGACGCGAACGTTCAAGCAAGCGACACGCGCGCGCCGACGTCGGCCCGGCCCAGAATGCGGCACAACTCCATGCCGGCCTGGGCGTAGCGCAGCGGGTGGCTGACGTAGAGCAGGCCCGCCGCCGGGCTGAGCACCGGGACGACCCGGTTTTCCAGCGGGTCGATCAGCTCCAGCAGCGGCTGACCGCGCTCCACTTCCGCGCCGACCGCGCAATGGCGCAGCACCAGGCCGGGCGCGGGCGCGCTCACGCTGGTCATGCCGCGCCAGGTCCACGGCGCGGGCACCGGCGGCGGCAAGGCCGGCGCGGCGCCGGCGATGTGGCCGCGGCTTTGCAGATAGGCGTACAAAGCCTCCGCGTCCCGCCGCGCCTGGCCGTGATCCAGATCGCCCTGCCCGCGCAGCTCCACCGTGGCGGCCACGCAGCCCAGCGGCAGCGGATGCGCCGGCCCCAGTTCGCCGGCCAGCCGCCACCAGCTCTGGCCGCAGGATTCCTCGAAAGTCGTGCCGCCCGGCGCCTCGTTCAAGACCGCCGCGGCCACGCCCAGATAGCGCGCCAGCGGCTCCAGCGCCGGCCAGAACGGCGCGTCGGCGTACACGTGCAGCAGCGCCTGGCTGTCGCAATGCAGGTCCAGCACCAGGTCGCTGTCCAGCGCCAGCCGGCTCAGGGCAAGGCGCAGCGCCTCCAGTTCCGTGACCGGGGTTTGCGCGTCCAGCGCGGCGCGCATCCGGGCGCGCACCGTCCGCAGATTGGCGGCGGCGTCATCGCCAAGGCCGGCCTCCAGGCCGGGGCGCAGCAGCGGGTGGAAATCGGTGAAGCGGCGGTTGAAGTTCTCGCCGCTGCGCAGTTCGAAACGCCCGGGCTGCTGCTGCAACAGCGCCTGGGCCAGCCCGATGGGATTGGCCGCCGGCACCAGCACGATTTCGCCGCGCAGCAAGCCGGCCGCTTCGGCCTGGTCCAGCAGCCGGCGCAGATGGTGGATCACCAGCATGCCGGGCAGTTCGTCCGCGTGCAGGCTGGCCTGCAAATAGGCCTTGGGCCCGGCGCCGCGCCGGCCGTAATGCAGGCTCAAGAGTTCGCGCCGCATGCCTATGCTGGCCTGCGGCAACGCCTGGGTGACGAGCTCCATAAAACGCCCTCCCTTTCCATGTCATTGAAATATCAAAACCACGCTGGACGCGCCGCCTTGACACTGTCGGCGCCTGAGGCTCAAATCATCAGGCAGCCCATCCATCCTGAAACCCGCCATGAACGACAAGAAACCCAGCCTGGACCGTATCGACCTGAAAATCCTCGCCGCTTTGCAAGCCGACGGCCGCATGTCCTTTCAACGTTTGTCCGAGCAGGTCAATCTGACGCCTCGGCCCTGCCTGGAGCGCGTGCGCCGGCTGGAAAAAGCCGGCGTGATCCGCGGCTACCGCGCCGTGGTGCAGCTGCCGGAACCGGCCTACCCCGTCATCGTGGTGGCCCAGGTGGCGCTGGCCGATCACGCGCTGTCGCAGCAGGCCTTCATCAAGGAACTGCAACGCAGCGAGGCGGTGCTGGACGCCTGGCTGGTGGCCGGCAGCTTCGATTTCCAGGTGCGCGTCGGCTGTCGCGACATCCAGCAATACCGCGAGCTGGCCGAGCAATGGCTGAACAGCGCCGCCTTCAAGATCGACAAGATCATCACCATCACCGAGCTGCAGGAGATCAAGCGCAGCGCCGGCGCGCTAGGCTGAACGCGGCCGCAGGAACTTCAGCCAGTGGCGTTCCGCCTGACGAAAGCCCGCCAACAGCGCGAAGGTGCAGCCCAGGTAGATCGCCGCCGCCATCAGAAAAGGGAAAAACGGCGCGTAGGTGGCCGCGTACAAGGCGCGCGCCACGCCGGTGACGTCCAAGAGCGTGACCGTGGACGATAAGGCGGTGGCGTGCAGCAAAAACACCATTTCATTGCTCAGCACCGGTATCGAGCGCCGCAGCGCGCCGGGCAAGACGATGCGGCGGATGACCCGCGCCCGCGACATGCCGAAGGCCTCCGCCGCCATGATTTCCTCGCGCGGGTAGCCGGCGAGCGCGCCGGACAGGATTTCCTGCGCGTAAGCGGCGGTGTTCAACACATAGGCGAGGATGGCGCAGAAGGTGGCGTCGCGGAACAGCAGCCAGAACGGGTCTTCCGCCTGCCAGCCTTCTATCACCCAGCTGAATTGCGACACGCCGTAATAGATCAGCATCAGCTGCATGAACAAGGGCGTGCCGCGGAAGAAATAGCTGAAGGCGGCCACCGCCCAGCGCAGCGGCGCCGGGCCGTAGACCCTGAGCAGCGCCAGCAGCACCGCCAGCAACATGCCCAGGCCGCCGGACACCAGGAACAGCTTGGCGGTGAGCGCCAGCCCGCTCCATTGGCCGCCCTCTCCCCATAAATAGCTGGGCAAGGCGCGCAGGATTTCGTCTAGCGTCATCGTTTCCCCCTCAAAGCAGGCCGCGGCTGTAACGCAGCCTCAGCCAACGGAACACCCCGCCGGAGGCGGCGGTGAACAGCAAATAGACCAGGCAGACCAGGAAATAGAACAGGAAAGGCATTTGGGTGGCGCGGCCAGCCTGCTCGGCGAGCCAGGCCATGTCTTCCAGGCCGATCAGCGAGACCAGCACCGCCGACTTCATCAGCGCCAGCCAGTTGTTGTTGATGCCGGGCAAGGCGTGGCGCAGCATCTGCGGAAACAGGATGCGCCGAAACAGCCGCCACGGCCGCATGCCGTAGGCGACGCCGGCCTCCAACTGGCCGCGCGGCACCGCCAGGAAGGCGCTGCGGAAGGTTTCGGTGTAATAGGCGCCGAAGATGAAGCCTATGGTCAGCACCCCGGCCAGGAATTTGTCGAACTCCACCGCCGGCAGCCCCAAGGCCGCCAGCAGCAGATTGAAGACTTTCTCGCCGCCGTAGAACAGCAGCAGCATCATCACCAGCTCCGGAATGCCGCGGATCACCGTGGTGTAGGCGATGGACGCCGCCCGCAGCCAGCGCGGCCCGAACAGCTTGACGCAGGCGTTGGCGAGGCCGAACAGCAGGGCCAGCCCCAGCGCGGCCAGCGCCACGCGCAGGCTGAGCCAGGCCCCGCTCAGCAACAGGGGCAGATAGGACGCCACCATGGCCGCCCTCCTTGGGGAAGCGGCCGGCGGGCGCCGGCCGGGGGTGGATAGGGATGGAAGCCGTGCGCGCGCCGCGACACGCAGAGCAGACGATGAACTGGCTCTTAGAGCCTGTTCAAAGTCTCGCGAGCTAAGGCGAGGCAAGGCGAAAACAGCTGAGAAAGCGGAATGTACGCGTGGTACATGAGCATTTCGAAGCGGTACTCACCGTGCCACGTCTCACGAAGCGCAGCAGACATTGAACAGGTGCTTAGTGGTAGATATCGAAGCCGAAGTACTTCTTGCGTATCCCCTCGTACACCCCGTTGGCGCGGATGGCGGCGATGGCGCGGTTGATCGCCGCCTTCAGTTCCGGATCGTTCTTGCGCACCGCGACGGCCACCGGATTGGACTCGCCCAGCTTGGGGCCGGCGAAAGCGAACTGCTTGCCGCGCTCGGTGCGTAGAAAGCTGGTCTCGGCCTGGATATTGTCTTGCAAGGCGGCGTCGATGCGGCCGGAGGCCAGGTCCAGGTAGACATTGTCCTGGTTGGCGTAGGTGACGATCTTGACCTTGCCCCCGCCCCAGTTGGCCTTGGCGTACTGCTCGTGCACCGAACCGGACTGCACGCCCACGGTCTTGCCGGCCAGCGACTGCGGCGTGGGCCGCAGCGGGCTGCCCTTGCGCGCCACCAGCTGCGAGGCGGACGCGTAGTATTTGTCGCTGAAATCCACCTGCTTCCGCCGCTCCGCCGTCACGTTCAGCGAGGCGATGACGGCGTCGAACTTATTGGCGTTGAGCGCGGCTATCATGCTGTCGAACGGCTGCTTGACGAAAACGCAGCGGGCCTTGAGTTCGGCGCAGACGGCTTTGGCGATGTCCGGATCGAAGCCGGTGATCTCGCCGTTGGGCGCCAGCACGTCGAAGGGCGGGTAGCCGCCGTCCACGCCCCAGCGGATTTGCTTGATGTCCTTGGCCAGCGACGGGCCGGCGCTCAGCGCCAGCAAGAGCGCGATGCTGATGGTTTTCATCTGGTTTCTCCTTGAGAGCCTGTTCCTCGCCGGCTCCGCGTCGGCGACAGGTTCTGAATCTTCCCGGCTCTGCGGCCGGTGGCGAATGGAACGGTTTTTCAGAAGCGCAGGGACATGCAGGTCAAACCCCCGTCCATCTTGCGGATTTCGCTGGTGTCGGTCTCGATGATGGGCAGGCCCAGCGTCTTCAGCTTGCGCAGGGTGTCCGGGTAGCCGCTGGGCGTGATCAGGGTGTCGTTGATCCACAGGGTGTTGCCGGCGTATTCCTCGTCCCTGGCCAGCACGATCTGCTGATAGCCGCGGAATACCGGATCGTCGGCGCGGTCTTCGGACAGGATCAGCGTGTTGCGGCCCACGTAGTTGACGATGGATTTCAGATGCAGGCCGGCGCTGACTTCCACCGCGGTGACGACATAGCCGAACTTTTCCACCGCGGCGGCGAACTGGCTGACCCCGGCCTCGTTGGTGCGGCTGGTCAGGCCCACGAAGAAGCGCTTGTCTATCATCAGTACGTCGCCACCGTCCATGCGCGCGTCGCCGTCCATCCATACGGCGTGGCGGAAGCGGGACACCAGCGGCGCGATGCTGCGCACCTCGCCGCGGCGGGACGGCGCGCCGGGTTGGGTGAGCACCGCCAGTTCCGGCATCAGCACCGCGGTGTCTTCAACGAAATGGGCGTCGGGATAATCGGGCTGGGCCGGCAGCGTGCTGACGGTCAGGCCCAGGCTCAGCAGGATGTCCACGTAGTCGCGGAACTGGGCGCGGGTCAGCGCCGGGTCCGGCGCGCCGATATCGGCGGTGGTCAGGCCGCCGGCCACGGTGTCGGCCGGCAAACGGGTGATCGCGTGGGTGAAATGCATGGGCAGGCTCCTTGGTCGGGCGGCCCGGCAAGCGAATGATTGCCGGGGACGGCGCGGGGCCGTTCTCGCTCGAACCATTCTAGGCAGCGCCCCTTGCGGGTGTCGGCCGTATGCGGCGGCCGGCACAGCCGGTTTCGGCTGTTTTCCGGCCCAATACAGCCGTTTGCGCGGCCCGCCGCGGGGGGCGGCGGCGGCAGGATTTTGCTAAACTATCCCAACTACCAGTCGTCCAAAACCGGTATTTGCTTGAAATTGAGCATATCCATGCACAGGCGAGCCCATATGCCGTATATCAAACTCTCCATCCTCCTCGTTTTCGCGCTCTGTACCGTCTACATCCACTATCGCGGCCGCCAACGTCTGGGTTTCTGGCGGCAGTTGACCGATCACTCCACCTTCATGGCGCCGATCAACTGCTTCTGCTACTTGTTCTCCACCTTGCCGGCCCGCCCCTATTTGCCCTTGCAACAGTTTCCGGAATTGCGGACGCTGAACGACAACTGGCAGCGCATCCGCACCGAGGCGCTGGCCCTGTCCGACGGCGGCGCGATCAAGGCCTCCGACCGTTACGACGATCTGGGCTTCAATTCCTTCTTCAAAACCGGCTGGAAGCGCTTCTATCTCAAGTGGTACGACCAGCCGCACCCGTCCGCGGCCAAGCTGTGCCCGTACACCACCGCCTTGCTGGAGGGCATCCCCACGGTGAAGGCGGCGATGTTCGCCAGCCTGCCGCCGGGCAGCCGCCTGGTGCGCCACCGCGACCCCTTCGCCGGATCGGTCCGCTTCCACCTGGGTCTGTCCACGCCGCAAAGCGAGGCCTGCTACATCGAAGTGGACGGCGAACGCTATAGCTGGCGCGACGGCGAGGCGGTGCTGTTCGACGAAACCTATTTGCACCACGCCGAAAACGCCACCAAGCACCAGCGCATCATCCTGTTCTGCGATATCGAACGGCCGATGCGCTTCCGGCTCGCCGCCTGGTTCAACCGCCGGCTCAGCCGCCTGCTGCTGGGCGCCGCCAGCGCCCCCAATCAGGACGGGGACCGCACCGGCGCGCTCAACCGCCTGTTCCGCTATGTGCAGGCGGTGCGGCTGTTCGGCAAGCGCATCAAGGCGCAGAGCCGCCTCGGCTATTACGCGCTGAAATGGCTGTTGTTCGGCGGCTTGTTGCTGGGTTGGCTGCTGAGTTGAGCCGCCCTATAAACTGAAGAAGGCCCGCGCATTGTCCGCCAGCAGCCGCCGGCGGATCTCGGCGTCCGCCACCGTCTCGCGGACCAGGCCGCCCACCGTCTGCTCGCCCAGCGGAAAAGGCGCGTCCGAGCCCAGCATCACCCGCTCCGCGCCCATGGTGGCGATCAATAGCCGCAACGCGCCGGGATCGAACACCGCGGAATCCACGTAAAAGCGCTCCAGATAGCTGGACGGCCGCCGTGGACAGTCTTCGCGCACGATGTCGCGCTGCTCCCAGGCGTTGTCCACCCGGCCCAATAGATAGGCGAAGCTGCCGCCGCCGTGGGCGAAGCAGATTTTCAGGCTGGCCGGCAGGCGTTCGAAAGCGCCGGACAGGATGAGCGACAGGATGGCCAGCTGGGTTTCCGCCGGCATCGACACCAACCAGGGCAGCATCCAGCGCTTCATCCGCGCGCCGGCGCCCATCATGTCCCATGGATGCACCAACAGCGGGATGTTCTCGGCCGCGCAATGACTGAGAAACGTCAGCAGGCCCGCGTCGTCCAGATCCCGCTCGCCGACGTGGTTGCCGATCTGCACGCCGATGTGGCCGGCGTCGCGGGCGCGGCTGGCTTCGCGGCAGGCGGCGTCCACGTCCTGCAAGGGCACTTGCGCCAGCACTTTCAAGCGTTGCGGCGCGATGGCCGCCATGTCCAGCGCGCGGTCGTTCATCAGCTGCGCCCACGGCAAGGCGCGCTCTATCGGCGCGGCGTAGGCGAACATCACCGGCGTCGCGCACATGATCTGGATGTCTATGCCCTGCTCGTCCAGCCAGGCCAGCCGGCGCGCGCCGTCCCAAAGCGCGTCGTGCACCGGCCGGAACGGCTGCTCGCCCACCATGATCTGCCCGTTGCGGCCGGAGGTCTCCAGCCAGGGCCCGCGCCGCGGGTCCAGCCGGGCCGCCTCGGCCTGGCTGATCCGCGGGAAGAAATGGGAGTGGATGTCTATCATGGCTGCGTTTCTCGGTTAATTAAGCTTGCTTCAAGAATCGGTTCCCGTCTTGCGAGCTAGGGCGGGAACGCGGCGGTCATGGAACGGACGCTCAATGACGGGAGCACTGCCGCAACTTGTGCCAGGCGGCGTAATCCTTGCCGGGGTGGACGGTGCCGCAATGGCGGCAGCGGCGCTCGTCCTCGCTCAAGGCGTAAAACAGCTGATAGGCCTTGGGCAGATCGTCCACCAGGCTTTCCAGCTGCTTGGAGAAACGCCAGATCTCGGCGGCGCAGACCGGGCAGTACCATTGCAGGCTGTCGTACTGGCCGACCGGCCGCGGCTTCTCCACCAGCAGGCATAGGCCGGGCTCGGGCCGTTGCGGCGAGTGGATGACGTGGGCCGGCAACAGGAAGGCGTCGCCTTCGCGCAGCTCGATGCGATCGAAGCGCCCGCGGTCCCAGATATCCAGATAAGCGTTGCCCTGGATCTGGTAGAAAATCTCCTCGGTGGGGTTGTCGTGAAAATCGGTGCGGGTATTCGGCCCGCCCACCATATTGATGATGTAGTCGCCGTCCGACCAAACGGCCGCATTGCACACCGGCGGCTTGAGCAGACCCTGGTTGCGCTGCGCCCAGTCCAGCAGATTGAGCGGCATGCCGTATTGCAGTTCCATCTCCTCTCTCCTTCTCTTGTGCTTGATTACACCTAAAAGAACCTACTCGTCGCCGTAAACACGTTCTAAAGCGGCTTGTAGGCGATCGCCTTGATCTCAATGCGCAAATGCGGATGCGGCAGCTGATGCACCGCCACCGTGGTCCGCGTCGGCCCTTCCTCGTCGAAGTAGTCGGCGTAAACCCGGTTGTATGCGGCGAAATCGTTCATATCCACCAGGTAGGCGCTGATTTCAACCACATCGGCCAGCCCGGCGCCGGCCGTGGCCAGGATGTCGCGGATATTCTCGATCACCGCCCGGGTTTGCAAGGCGATGTCCAGCCGCGTCGCGCCCATGGCGTCGGCCTCGGCGCCGGCGATGCTGTTGTCCGGCCGCCGCGAACTGGTGCCGGAGACAAAGAGGAAGTCCCCGGCCCGCTTCAGGTGCGGAAAGCGGCCGCGCGGCGCGGCCTTGCCGCTGACGGTGGTGGCTTGAGTGCTCATGCGGCGCTCCCTTCGGTTTCAAACTCGCAGCGGCCCAGGCCGGCGATCTCCACGCCAACGTGCAGGCCGGCGCGCAAGGGCTCGGCCGCGGTGGCCGCGCCGGCCAGCAGCAAGGAGCCGGCCGGCAGCGTGCGCCCTTCCGCGTGCAGCAGCGCGGACACTTCCATCAGCGCGCGCAGCGGCTGGCCCAGGATGGCGGCGCTGCTGCCCAGCTGCACCGGCCGGCCGTTGAAGCGCAGCGTCACGCCCAGATTGTCCAGCGGCGTGTCCGGCGGGCTCAGCGGGCCGACGACGAAATGGGACGATGAGCAGTTGTCCGCCACCACGTCCTCCAGGCTGAAACGGAAGTCGCGGTAGCGCGAATCGATGATTTCCAGCGCCGGCGCCACGCCGGCCAGCGCCAGCCCGGCCTCGGCCAGGGACAGCGGCCGCGAGATCTCCTGCGCGGTGATGAAGGCGATTTCAGGCTCCACCCGCGGATGGATCAGGCGGCCCAGCGCCAGTTCGCCGCCGTCCGCCAGCTGCATGGCGTCGGTCAGCTCGCCCCAGATCAGCGCGTCCACGCCCATTTGCACGCGCTTGGCCCGGCTGGTGAAGCCCAGCTTCAAGCCCAGCGCGCGCTCGCCGCGTTGCTGGCGCAGCGCGATGCCGGCCTGCTGGATGCGATAGGCCTGCGCCAGATCGAAAGGCCGCCGCGCGCTCAGTTGATCGACGGCTTCGCCGGTTTGGGTCGCGATGTCCAGTTCGCGGGCGCAGTTTTGAACAAAGTCCGTCATGCCGCGCCTCCTTTGGCCTTGAGCAAGTCCAGCGCCACGTCGACTATCATGTCCTCCTGCCCGCCCACCATGCGGCGGCGTCCCACTTCCAGCAGGATGTCCAGGGTTTTCAAGCCGTATTGCGCCGCCGCCGTTTCCGCATGGCGCAGAAAGCTGGAGTAGACGCCGGCGTAGCCCAGCGCCAGCGTCTCGCGGTCCACCCGCACCGGGCGGTCCTGGGTGGGCCGCACCAGATCGTCGGCGGCGTCCATCAGCCGGATCAGCTCGCAGCCGTGGTTCCAGCCCAGGCGCTCGGCGGCGGCGATGAACACTTCCAGCGGCGCGTTGCCGGCGCCGGCGCCCTGGCCGGCCAGCGAGGCGTCGACGCGGCGGCAGCCTTCTTCCACCGCCACAATGCTGTTGGCCACGCCCAGGGACAGATTGTGATGGGCGTGGATGCCGGTTTCCGTCTCCGGCCGCAGCGCGTCGCGCAAGGCGCGGAAGCGGTCGCGCACCTGCTGCATCAGCAGAGCGCCGCCGGAATCCACCACGTAGACGCAATGGGCGCCGTAACTTTCCATCAGCTTGGCCTGCTCGGCCAATCGCTGCGGCGTGGTCATGTGCGACATCATCAGAAAGCCGACGGCGTCCATGCCCAGTTCCCGCGCGTAGCCGATGTGCTGTCTGGCGATGTCGGCCTCGGTGCAGTGGGTGGCGATGCGCGCAATGCGCGCGCCGGCGTCGTAGGCCTCGCGCAAGGCGCGCACGGTGGCGATGCCGGGCAGCAGCAAGGTGGCGATCTTGCTGTTGCGCACGGATTCGGCCGCCGCGGCAATCCACTCCACGTCGCTATGGGCGCCGAAGCCGTAGTTGAAGCTGGAACCCTCCAAACCGTCGCCGTGCGCCACCTCGATGGAATCCACCCCGGCCGCGTCCAGCGCCGCGGCGATGGCGCGCACCTGGGCCAGCGAATAACGGTGACGGACCGCGTGCGAACCGTCGCGCAGGGTCACGTCGGAAATATACAGTTTGTCCATGCCGGGCTCCTCAGGCTTGCAGCAGGCGGGCGGCGACGCGTTCGCCGCAGGCCATCGCCGCCGATGTCATGATGTCCAGATTGCCGGCGTAGGCCGGCAGATAGTGGGCCGCGCCTTCCACCTCGATGAAGACGGACACCTTGAGCCCGCCGCTCCGCGCCAGTTCCGGATAGGCCGTCAGCGCTTCCGCCGGCAGCGCCTCGAACTGCACCTCCTGCTTCAGCCGGTAGCCGGGCACATAGGCGCTGACCTTGTCCGCCATCGCGGCCACCGAGCGGGCGATGGCGTCCCGGTCCGCCGGCGCGGTCAGGCAAAACACCGTGTCCCGCATCATCAGCGGCGGCTCCGCCGGGTTCAGGATGATGATGGCCTTGCCGCTGCGCGCGCCGCCGACGCCGACAATCGCCTGGGCGGTGGTTTCGGTGAATTCGTCGATATTGGCGCGCGTGCCGGGGCCGGCGGATTTGCTGGCGATGGAGGCGACGATTTCGCCGTAGAACACCGGCGTCGCCGCGGCCACCGCGGCCACGATGGGAATGGTGGCCTGGCCGCCGCAGGTGACCATATTGATATTGGGCGCGTCCAGATGCGCGTCCAGGTTCACCGCCGGCACCACATGGGGGCCGATGGCGGCGGGCGTCAGGTCTATCACCCGGACGCCGCGCGGCCGCAGCAGCTGTTCGTGACGCGCGTGGGCGCCGGCCGAGGTGGCGTCGAACACCAGGCGGATGTCGGCGGCGCCGGGCATGGCCAACAGCCCTTCCACGCCCTGGTGGCTGGTGGCCAGGCCCAGGCGGCGCGCGCGGGCCAGGCCGTCGGAATCCGGATCGATGCCTATCATGGCGGCCAATTCCAGCTGCTGGCCGTGACGCAGTAGTTTGACCATCAGATCGCAACCGATATTGCCGGAACCGATGATGGCCGCTTTGACGCGAGCGGGATGGCTCATGAGGATGCTCCCTGAAGTGGGGCGAAGCGGGCCGACACTTCGCCCAGGCCCTGGATGCGGGCGGTGAACACGTCGCCGGCGCGCGCCGGCGCCATCGGCCCCAAAGCGCCGGTCAGCACGATGTCGCCGGCCTTGAGCGGCTCGCCGCGCCGCGCCATCGTGTCCGCCAGCCACAGCGCGGCCAATAAGGGATTGCCGAGACAGGCCGCGCCGGCGCCCACCGAGACCGGCTCGCCGCGCAGCTCCAGCGTCATGCCGCAGCCGAGCAGATCGACGTCGGCCAGCAGCCGCGGCCGGTTGCCCAGCACGAAGAGGCCGCTGGACGCGTTGTCGGCGATGGTGTCGCTGATGCGGATATCCCAGCCGGCGATGCGGCTGTCCACGATCTCCAGCGCCGGCAAGACCGCGTCCACCGCCCGGAACAGATCGGCCAGCGTATGTTTGTCATGGTCCAGATCGCGCCCCAGCAGCAGCGCCACTTCCGCCTCTATCTTGGGCTGCAGCAGCCGCCGGCTGTCGATCTCCTCGCCGTCGCACACCGCCATGTCGGCGAACAGGCGGCCGAAATCCGGCTGCGCCACGCCCAGCTGCCGCTGCACCGCGGCCGAGGTCAGGCCGATCTTGCTGCCCACCAGCCGCCGGCCCTGGGCCTGCGCATGCCGGACATTCAGCGTTTGCACCTGATAGGCGGCGTCGACGTCTCCCTCGCCGAGCAGGCCGCGCACCGGCGCGCAGGGCTGGCCGGCGTCGGCGGCGCGACGCAGCTGCTCGGCGGCGGCTTGCAATGCGGATGGTGGAACTGGGCTCAAGGCGTTCTCCTTATTCAAGCGCTCCGGCGCGGACCAAACCGGCCGTATCAGTGGGACGCGTTCAGTCTATGGAGCGCGACAATAAGGAGAAAATGAATATCTGGGCTTCTGCTATTCCCTAAAGTTATGCCATAGTCTTCTGCCGCGCCGTCCCAACCGCACAGGAGCGCCGATGGACCCTCTCACGCCCTTTTCCGTTCACGATATGGTGTTGAACCGGCTCAAGCTGCGGCCGCTCTTGGTGTTCGACCGGGTGCTGCGCTGCCAGTCCATCGCCCGCGCCGCGCGCGAGCTGCACCTGACCCAGCCGGCGGTGACCAAGGCGATACGCGAGCTGGAGCAGCAGCTGGACACCGTGCTCTTCCTGCGCGGCAACCGCGGCGTGACGCCCACCGAATACGGGCTGCTGCTGGGCGAGCGCGTCAAGGCGGTGATCGCCGAGCTGCGCTATCTGACCGACGAGATCAACGCCTTCAAGGGCGGCATTTGCGGCCATGTCATCATCGGCACCCAGATCTCCGCCAGCGCCAGCCTGCTGCCGCAGGCCATCCTGCGGCTGAAGGCCCACGCGCCCAAGCTGCTGGTCACCGTGCGCGAGGGACCGCAGGATTATCTGTTCCCGGCGCTGGCCGCCGGCGAACTGGACCTGGTGGTGGGCCGCCTGCCGGACCCGGAAGCGCCGCTCACCCGCAAACTGCCCTTGCGCCACCAGCCGCTCTATCTGAACCGGCTGTGCATCGTGGCCGGCGGCCACCATCCGCTGCTGGCCGCGCCGCCGTCCCGCCTCGCCGAACTGCGCGACTGGCCGTGGATTCTGCCGCCGCCGGATTCGCCGGCCCGCCAGGTGGCCGAGCAGTTCTTCCACGACGCCGGCCTCCCGCTGCCGGACAATCTGCTGGAATCGCTGTCCTTGCTGACCAATGTCAATCTGCTGGTGGATTCGGACTGCCTGGGCCTGATGCCGCGGCTGGCGGCGCGCCGCTTCGCCGCCGCCAAGCTGCTGGCGGTGCTGCCGCTGGACGAGGTGGGACCGCCCACCGCCGTCGGCTACTCGGTGCGCGCCGACAAGCCGCTGACGCCGGCGGCCCGGCAGATGATAGACAGCCTGAAACTGGCCGCCGCCGCGCTGGACGCGGCGGATCAGGTATAAGCGCGCGGAATAGCAAGACTCGATTTATTCATTTTCGCGCCCAAGGCCGCCTTTCCTACACTCGCCAATATTGCGTCGCCCCTTAAGAACGTGTTTACGATCTCGCGAGCTAAGGCGAGACAAGGCGAAAACGGTTGAGAAAGCGGAGTGTACAGACGGTACATGAGCATTTCGAAACCATTTTCAACGCCGTATCGCCGACGCGCAGCAGATCGTAAACAGGTTCTAAGACCGCGGCGTCCACCCCCGTTGACGAGGATAGAAACCATGAGCCGCCCCGCCCTGCTGCCGCTGTACATCAATGGCCGATTCGAAGAGGAAGGCCAGCGCTTCGACAATATCAGCCCGGTGGACGGCCGGCTGTTGAACCAGGCGGTAGAAGCCGACGCCGCCCAGGTGGCCCGCGCCGTCCAGGCCGCCAGCGACGCGCTGCAAGGGCCCTGGGGCCGCTATAGCGCGCCGGAGCGCGCCGCGCTGCTGCACAAGGTGGCCGACGGCATCCAGGCGCGTTTCGACGACTTCGTCGCCGCCGAGGTGGCCGACACCGGCCGGCCGCTGCACCTGGCGCGCACCTTGGACCTGCCGCGCGCCATCGCCAATTTCCGGACCTTCGCCGATCTCGCCGTCGCCCAGGTGGACGACTGCTGCGAAACGCCGCAGGCCGACGGCGGCCTGCTGTTCAACTACACCGTGCGCAAGCCGCTGGGCGTGGTGGCGGTGATCGCGCCGTGGAACCTGCCGCTATTGCTGCTGACCTGGAAGCTGGGCCCCGCGCTGGCGATGGGCAATACCGTGGTGTGCAAGCCCTCCGAGGAAACGCCGTCATCGGCCGCCCTGCTAGCCGAGGTGATGGACGCGGCCGGCGTTCCCACCGGCGTGTTCAATCTGGTGCACGGCTTCGGCCCCGGCTCGGCCGGGGAACACCTGACCCGCGCGCCGCAAATCAGCGCCGTGTCCTTCACCGGCGAATCGCGCACCGGCAGCGCCATCATGAAGGCGGTGGCCGACGGCGTGAAGGACATCTCCTTCGAGCTGGGCGGCAAGAACGCCGCCGTGGTGTTCGCCGACGCCGACTTCGACGCGGCGGTGGCCGGGGTGGCCAGATCGTCCTTCTTCAATACCGGGCAGGTCTGCCTGTGCACCGAGCGGGTCTATGTGGAGCGCCCTATCTTCGATCGCTTCGTCGCCGCGCTGAAAACCCGCGCCGAGGGCCTGAAACTGGGCTATCCGGACGAGGACGGCGTGGACCTGGGCCCGCTGGTGTCGCGCCAGCACCGCGAGAAGGTGCTGTCTTATTTCACGCTGGCGCGCGAGGAAGGCGCGGTGGTGGTGACCGGCGGCGAAACGCCGCAGTTCGGCGACGCGCGCGATCAGGGCGCTTATGTGCGCCCGACGATCTGGACCGGCCTGCCTGACCACGCCCGCTGCGTGCGCGAGGAAATCTTCGGCCCGGTCTGCCACATCGCGCCCTTCGACGACGACGAGGAGATCCTGCGCCGCGTCAACGACAGTCCCTACGGCCTGGCCTGCGCGCTGTGGACCCAGCGGCTGGACCGCGCCCACAAGCTGGCGCGGCGCATCCAGGTCGGCATCGTCTGGGTCAACGCCTGGTACGCGCGCGATCTGCGCACCCCCTTCGGCGGCAGCAAGCTGTCCGGCCTCGGCCGCGAAGGCGGCCGCCATTCGCTGGATTTCTACTCCGACATCAGCAATGTCTGCGTCAAGCTGTGACGCGCCGGGAGAACGCCGCCATGTCCGCCGCCCTGGATGTTGACCGCTTCATCGACCAAAGCCGCCTGGGATCCTTTCACGCCGTCTTGCTGACGCTGTGCTTTCTGGTCATGTTCGCCGACGGCTACGACCTGGCGGCCCTGTCCTACATCGCGCCCGCGCTGATGGAGCAATGGGGGCTGAGCAAGCCGCAGCTGGGCCAGGCGCTCAGCGCCGCCCTGTTCGGCCTGGCCGGCGGTGCCTTGCTGGGCGGGCCGCTGGCCGACCGCCTGGGCCGCAAGCCCGCGGTGATCGCGTCGACGCTGCTGTTCGGCGTCGGCAGCCTGCTGACCGCGGCGGCGGACTCGCTGAACGCGCTCACCGTCTACCGCCTGTTCACCGGCGTCGGCCTGGGCGCGGCGCTGCCCAACACCATCACCCTGCTGTCCGAATACAGCCCGGCGCGACGCCGCGCGCTGCTGGTCAGCGCCATGTTGTGCGGCTTTCCGCTGGGCGCCGGCGCCGGAGGCCTGTGCGCCGGCTGGCTGATCCCCTCCTACGGCTGGCGCGCGCCGCTGTGGCTGGGCGGGGTGTTCCCGCTGCTGCTGGCGCTGGCGCTATACCGCTGGCTGCCGGAATCGGTGCGTTATCTGGCGGCGCGCCGGCGCTCAGTCAACGAGATTAAAGCGCGGCTGCGCCGCCTCGCCGCCACGCCGGAACTGGAGCAAGCCGTCGCTTTCCGCCTGGGCGACGACGGCGACGCGCCGCGCGCCGGCCTGCGCGCGGTGCTGAGCCGGCCCTTGACGGCCGGCACCTTACTGCTCTGGCTCAGCTGCTTCATGAGCATGTTGATCTATTACCTGGTGGTGAACTGGATGCCGCTGCTGTTAAAGGAAGCCGGCCTCTCGCTGAGCCGCTTCGCCTGGATCAGCGCGCTGTTTCCGCTGGGCGGCGGTGTCGGCTCCATTCTGCTGGGCTGGTGGATGGGCCGCGCCGAGCCGCACCGCCTGCTGGCGGCCAACTTCGCCGTCGCCGGCCTGCTGGCCTGGGCGATAGGCGCCGCCGTCGCCCAGGGCGAGCAAGGCGGACAGCTGGGCTTGCTGGTGTTCTGCATGGGCTTCGCCTCCGGCGGCGGGCAATCGGCGCTGGCCTCGCTGTCCGCCGCCTTTTATCCAACCCGCTGCCGCGCCAGCGGAGTGGGCGGCATGTACGGCGTCGGCCGCGGCGGCGCCATCTTCGGGGTGCTGGCCGGCGCCGAGCTGATGCGCCAGCAGGTGCGCCCGGACTGGATTTTCAGCATGCTGCTGTTGCCGGCCGCGCTCATCGCCGTCGCCCTCTTGTTCAAACGGCGAAGCTACGCCCCAGGCCCGGCCCGCGAGACTTGAACGGGCCCTACTCGGCCGGCGCCGCGCCGCCGGCCTTCAAATCCTCCTCGTTGAAACTCATTTCCATCATCTCCCCGGCGGCGTCCCGGCACCCCACCGCGAAATCGGGCCGTTCCGGGCTCTTGCTGCCCGGATGAATCCGGACGGAGACCACCTCCATGCAGTTCCGCGCCAGCGTCGCCCGGCGCCCCACCGCCGCCAGCTCCGGCGCCCAGCGGCAAAAAGCGCCGGCGGCGAAAGCCTCGCCGCCGCACAGCTCCTCCTTGGCCTGCTCCGCGCCCGGCAACACCACGCCGGCGATTTCCCTCAGTTCCGCCTCGTTCCTGGCCTCGGCCTGCTGCTGGCTGGGCCAAACCATGTACGTCAAACCCGCCGCGCCGGCCAGCAGGACGACGATCACCGCGCCCACATGCGCCCATTTGAGCCGGGACGCCGGCTCCGGCTCTCGCCGCGGCAACGGCTGCGGATACATTTCCTGATAAGGCGCCTGACACAGCGGGCAGGCGTAAGCCGGCGCCCGCCTATCGCGCGGCGCGTCGCCGCGCCAGTACCCGCAATGAAGGCATTGTTTCTTTTCCATGGGCACAACTCCCCAGATTGAAGCCGACCGCGCTCACCGGCGCTTCAGGCCCGCTTCCCAAACGATTTAACGCTCCCCATGCATATGTCCTCGCATGCTAACAAAAAAATGCCATTGCAGTTTCACACCGTAATCCCGGCACGGGCACTAGCGCTTCGGTCAGGTGCATTCCGGCGGAATCCTGCGATCGACGCCTGCGGATCCGCCCAATCCGCTACGGCCTCGGCCCGCTGGCGAACAGGCGACTGACTCGCTCAATATTAAACCACTTGATTTAAACAAATATTTAACTTTGTTTCTAGCGAAACCTGTGCTAGCTTAATTTAAACAAATAAAAACAGTAGTTTTAACAAAACAAACAAAGTCAGCCGTATCAAGGCCCTGGAATCGCTGCAATGGAGACAATATGTTTACTGTACTGACAATCTTTGGCACCCGTCCGGAGGCCATCAAGATGGTGCCCGTGATCCACGCGCTGCAAGACTGCCCGGGCGTGGCGTCAAAAGTGTGCGTGACCGGCCAGCACCGCGAGATGCTGGATCAGGTCTTGGATTTTTTCGAGATCAAGCCGGACTTCGACCTGAAGCTGATGCAACAGGCTCAGGGCTTGGCGTCTTTGACCGCCAGACTGGTGGAAACCGTCGACAAGGTGCTGGAGGAAGTCCAGCCCGACGTCGTGCTGGTGCACGGCGACACCGCCACCACGCTAGGCGCCAGCCTGGCGGCGTTTTACCGCAGGATTCCGATTGGACACGTGGAAGCGGGCTTGCGGACCGGAGACTTGTACTCCCCCTGGCCGGAGGAGATGAACCGCCGCGTCACCGATATTCTGGCGTCCTGGCATTTCGCTCCGACAGAGGAGTCTTGTCTCAATCTGCGCAATGAAAAGGTCGACCCCGAGCGGATATTCATCACCGGCAACAGCGTCGTCGACACCCTGCTGCTGACGGTGAAGAAGCTGGAGCAGCAGCCGGAGCTCAAGGCCGGCGTCGCCGCCGCCTTCTCCTATCTGCGGCCGGAGGCGAGAGTGGTGCTGGTCACCGGCCACCGCCGGGAGAAGTTCGGCGAGAAGTTCGAAAGCTTCTGCCGCGCGCTGGTCCAATTGGCGGAACGTTATCCGGACGTGGACATCGTCTACCCGGTGCATTTGAATCCCAATGTTCGCCAACCGGTGTACGCGCTGCTGTCCCGGGTGCGCAACATTCACCTGATCGAGCCGCTGCAATACCTGCCCTTCGTCTACCTGATGGCCCGTTGCCACCTGATCATCACCGACTCCGGCGGCATACAGGAAGAGGCGCCGGCGCTGGGCAAACCGGTTCTGGTCACCCGGGACACCACGGAAAGGCCTGAAGCGCTCGCGGCCGGCACCGCCAAGCTGGTGGGCACCGAAACGGATCTTATCGTCCGCCACGCCAGCGCCTTGCTGGACGACCAGGCGGCTTACCAGCGCATGTCTCAAGCCCACAACCCCTATGGCGACGGCAGCGCCGGCAGACGCATCGCCGCCATTCTCTCCGCCTTGCCGCGCCCGCGGCAGGCCGCCAGCGCTCTCGCCTCCGCGCCGGGGAGATAGGAATGGCACCGCGAGCCCTGCTCTGGCTGATCCTGCTGATTTTCTGTTCGCCGGCCTGGTCCGCCAAGGAGCCGGCCGCCGCCGGCCATCACGCTTCCCGGCGCGGCGCGGCCGCGTCGTCGGAAAGCCGGGCCGCCATGGAGGCGCTGCCCATGGACCCGGACGCGCTCCCCGCCGCCGTCCGTCCCTCCGTCAGCATCAAGGGGGCGTCGGACAACGTCGACCTGCGCCATACCCAGCAGCTGATCCTGGATCAGATCGAAGAAGCGCGCCGCCGCACGGTCAGCCAGGAGGACGACCCTCTGCTGCTGCGCGCCAGCGCCCAACCCTTCATCTGGCCCTTGCGCGCGCTGAACATGGTGCTGTACGGCGTGGTGCTCCTGATCATGGTGTACGCGGCGCGGCATATGGCCTTCACCTTGAACCGGCTGTTCGGCCATCAGCGACATCCTTATCTGGACATTGAGACGGCGCATTGGCCCAAAGTCACGGTCTTCATCGCGGCGCACAACGAGGAGGCCGTGATTGCCGATGCGATGGAGGCCTTGCTCGAGTCCGACTACCCGCCGGGGCAAATGATCATCATGCCGGTCAACGACCGCTCGACGGACGGCACCCGCGCCATCATAGACCGCATCGCGGCGCGCAGGCCGGACGTGATCAGGCCGTTTCACCGCAGCCAGGGCAAGCCCGGCAAGGCCGCGGCGCTGAAGGACGCGACGGCCTTGATCGACACCGAGCTGTTCATCGTCTTCGACGCCGATTACCTGCCAAGCCGCGGCTTGCTCAAGCAATTGATCGCACCGTTTTTCGATCCCGAGGTCGGCGCGGTGATGGGCCGCGTGGTGCCCTTGAATCCGGGCGCCAATCTGCTGACCCGCATGCTGGACATGGAGCGCGCCGGCGGCTATCAGGTGGACCAGCAGGCCAGGATGAATATGAAGCTGGTGCCGCAGTACGGCGGCACGGTCGGCGGCATCCGCGTCGCCGCGCTCAACAGCGTGGGCGGCTGGCACGACGACGTGCTGGCCGAAGACACCGATCTGACCTACCGGCTGCTGATCGGCGGCTGGCTCACGGTCTACACCAATCGCTCCGAGTGTTACGAGGAGGTGCCGGAAAGCTGGCCGGTGCGCATCCGGCAATTGATGCGCTGGACGCGCGGCCACAATCAGGCGCTGGCGCGGCACGTCGGCCGCCTGCTGAGCACCCGCGGGGTGCAAAAGCGGGAAAAACTGGACGGGCTCCTGCTGCTGGGCACTTACGCCATGTCCCCGCTCTTGCTGCTGGGCTGGGCCATTACCCTGCTGCTGTTCTTTTTCGACAGCATGTTGCCGTCTCCCGGCGTGCTGCTGATCCTGGCCCTGGTCTGCTACAGCGCGATGGGCAATTTCGCCGCCTTCTTCGAGATCGGCGTCGCCTGTTATCTGGACGGCAACGGCAAAAGGCTGCGCATTTTGCCTTTCGCCATTCTGGGTTTTCTCATCAGCCTGGTCACCATTTCCCGCGCCACGCTGCAGCAGTCGCTGATCGAACCCTTCAAGAAGAACAGAACGCTGCACTGGGACAAAACCAAGCGTTATCGGAGGCAGCCGGGATGATGGCCTTGATCTATATCTTGGGCGTCGCGCCGCTGGTCGCCCTGCCGCTCTTGCCCGGCCTGCTGGAATTGCTGCGCAAGACCGACACCTCCGCGCTGGGCATCAACCGGCTGCATATCGGCACAGCCAACGTCTTCGCCCGCAACTACCGGCAGCGGCTGGACGCGCTGGACTCGGGCGAATGGCGGCAAGACTGGAACGCCCGCCTGGAAGCCCTCGGACAAACACCCCGCCCCGTCGTGGACGAAGAAGTCTTGGCCGCGGGCGCGTTGCGCATCCCCGCCCACTTCAGCTTTCTGAAGGAAATCCATTGCGATGACGACATCGCCACCGGACCGGGCGCGATCTTGCGCAGCGTCCTGGCCGACGGTGAGCTGAGCCTGGGGCGAGGCAGCTCCATCCTGCGCTGGGCCGGCGCCCGGAACGTCCGCATCGAACCGGACAGCCAGCTGTTCGGACGGGCCGTGGCGGAGGAGACGCTGGACATTGCTGGCCCCATCCTGTTCCAACGCATCCAAGCCGCAAGCATACGCCTGGGAGACGCGCCGCCGCAGCAGGCCGCGGCCGGGCCGCTCAGGGAGGTGGACATCGGCGGCTTGCCCGCGACCCATCCCTTTAACGCGGAAATGCGCCGCGCGGTGGTGGACGGCGATTTCCAGTTGCCGGCAAACAGTTTGTTGCGCGGCCATCTGGTGGTGCGCGGCGGCTTGCGCATCGGCGCCGGCTGCCGGATAGAAGGCAGCGTCAAGGCCAGCGGGCCGGTGCGCCTGGCCCGCGGGGTAGTCGTGACCGGCGCCGTCGTATCCGACCACTCCATCATCTGCCGGGAACACTGCCAGCTGCTGGGCCCGGTCGTGGCGGACCGGCTCGTCGCCATCGGCGCCCATTCCGCGCTGGGCGCGCCGGACGCGCCCAACACCGTTTCTTCGCGCCGGGTTTTGCTGACGCCGCCTCTGCGCGCGCACGGCACCATCTGGGCCCGCGTCCGCGGCAAGGCGCGCGGATGATGAAGCGTCTCTATCTGCTGCTGGCCTTGTGCTGCGGGGCGGGACAGGCCGCAGCCGGCCTGCTCAGCTGGCCCGGCTATCAAGACGAGGACGGTGCCATCCTGCTGCAAGCGCATGGTCGCCATGTCGACCCTTATTTCGCGATGAAAGCCTTGCTGACGGCCGACGAACTGGGCCTGTCCATCGCCTCCGCCGCGGACGCCTGGACGGCGTGGCTGGCGCCCAGACAGGAAAGCAACGGCAGTTTTCCCCGTTTCGAACGCCAGGCCGACGGCGTTTGGCGTCGGGCGGCCGACGCCGACGCCGACGACTCCACGCTGGCCATGTGGATTTCATTGCTGAGCCGGCGCTACCGGCGACAAGAAATGCCGCCGGCCCTGCAGGCCTCGCTGGCGCGCGCCCGGCGCGCGCTGTGGCGGCTGAGGCAAGCGCGCAGCGGCGTTTACGATTACACAGCCGGCGCCAAGCTGGCTTACCTGATGGACAACGTCGAGGTCTACGCGGCGCTGCGCGACGACTGCGTCAACGCCGGCGCCAGCTGCCGGAGGATGCGCCAGCTGGCCGCGGCGCTGCCCAAGACCTTTTGGGAGGCGAAAACCCGGCGTTGGCGCGTCGCCAGCCGCGACATCCCGCCCATCGCCTTCTACCCGGAAGCCGCCGCGCAACTCTTCCCCGACATGGCGGATTTGCCGGCGATGCCCGGTCAAGCCTCCTTCGACGCCTGGCTGCGCGGCGAAGGCCGACCCTGGCTTGTCCAGGACAAGGCTCATCTGGACTTTCCCTGGGGCGTGCTGGCCCTGGCCGCGCTGAGAGGCGGCCGCGAGGACGCGGCGCGCGCCTGGCTGCGACAGGCGGCGCCGGCGCGCGGAACGCCGCGCTGGAACGTGCTGGAGGAAGCGGTTTTTCAAGGATTGACGCACCGCCTGGCGACAGCGGCGGAGCAAGAGCAAAGGCAGGAAGAATGAACAAGATTCGATCATGTCCTCTTTGGGTGTTCATCATCCTATTGCTTGGACTATTGCTGGCGGCAAGCGCGATCTGGCACAAGCTGAGCGCAAGCCGGACGCCGCCGCCCAGGGCCTTCATCGCCCTGTTGCTGCCCGACAAGCCGGCCAGCAACAAATACGCGCTGGCCTGGCAGGACGCGGCCAACGAAGGCGGCGTGGCGATGATGCAGATCACCGCCAGCCAATTGGTGGACATGGAGCCGGAACAACGTGCCCGCATCCGCGGCATCATCTTGCCGGACACCATTCACCGCCATGTCGACGCGGCGCTGGCCGGGGTGCTGGAGGAATACGTGCAGGCGGGCGGCGCCTTATGGATCAATTACGACGCCGCCAGCGAAAACGCCGGCGGCCGTTTTCTGGACAAGCCGACGCTCGCTCGCATGGTGGGCGTGGATTATCTGCTGTACCGGGAACTGGGCAAGCAGATGGTGCGCAGGGACCTGATGCTGATGTCGCCGTCCGCGGTGGCCGAACTCGGCATCACTCCCGGCCGCTTCCAGCCCTATGCCGGCGGCAAGCCCTCCTTGCTGCAGGCCTCGACCTACGGCTACGACCAGGCCGCCTTCAGTTATCTGGCGACCCGCGGTTCTTTCCAGGGACGGGTGCTGGCCGAAGGCCCGGACGGCACCTTGATTGCCGGCCTGCGGGATTACGGCCGCGGCAAAGTCTTGTTCGTCAATCTGCCGGTCACCTTTCTCAAGATACGCACCGACGGCCTGTGGCTGCAGTCCTATCTGAACTTTTTCAATACGCGGGTGCTGCATCTGCCTCAGCTCGCCTCGGTGCCGGACGGCGTCGGCGGCCTGGTGATGAACTGGCACGTGGACGACGCCAACGCCATCCCCTATCTGGACCTGCTGAAAAAACTGGGCTTTCTCGAGCAAGGCCCCTATTCCGTCCATTTCACCACCGGTCCGGACACCAATCAGCCCGGCGACCGCCGGGGCATGGACCTTGCCCATAACGCGCAAGCCCAGGACTGGGTTCGCCGCTTGCGGGCGCTGGGTTACGACATCGGCGCGCACGGCGGCTGGATGCACAACTACTTCGCCTTCAACATCAACGAGCACAACGGCAAGCAGTGGGCGTCCTATCTCGCCAACAACAAGCAAGACCTGGAAAACCTCACCCAGCAAGCGCTCACCGAGTATTCGGCGCCCAACGGCCACCATCCGGACTGGGTGACCGCCTGGCTGCGCCAACACGGGGTGCTGGCTTATTACTATGTGGGCGATCTGTCCATGGGCCCCACCCGGACCTATATCGACCCCGCCGACATGCATGGCCGGCCCTGGGCCTTCCCGGTATCGGCCAACGGCGGCATCGCCTCCTTCGAAGAAGCGGTGCGCAATAAGCTGCCCAGCGAGCAAATGACGCTTTGGCTGCAGGACATGACCCGCTTCGCCGTGCAACAGCGGGTGGCGCGCCTGGTCTATTTCCACCCGCCGGGCGTCTACTTCTATCAGCAGACGGTCAAGCAATGGCTGGCTCAAACCCGGGCGCTGCGCGACCAGGGCGTCTTTCACTGGTACACGATGACCCAGCTATCCCACTTCCTGTCCCAGCGCGAACTGACTCAATGGCAAGTCGCGCCGGCGGAAGGCCGGGACGCGTCCTGGGTCAGCGTGAGCGCGCACAACCCAGGCAGCCTGGCGCGGCAAAGCTGGCTGCTGCCCAAAAGCTCGGCAAAACCGGTGCTGCGCTCCGGCAAGGCGGAAATAGAAGCGCTGCCGGACGCCTGGCGCGTCAGCGCCCAATCCGGGCAGGACCTGCGCTTTGACTATCTGCAAACAACGAGCGACACGACGGAGACCCGCCATGCTCAGTAAACCACTCGCCCACCTCTGCCTATTGGCCTGCTGCCTTGCCGGCCAAGCCCGCGCCGACGAGGCCGCCGCCGATGTCGAGATGGAAGCCTCGACGCCGGAGCCGTACTCCTGGGCGCGCAGCATCGAAGTCGGCGGACAGCATTCCAGCCTCACCGCAAACAATCCCGCCTGGAACGGCGTCTATCTGTCCGGGGTATGGCAAACCGACGCCGGCAACGTCTTCGACTGGATCGCGGAGCAGGACAGCCGTTTCGGCGAACACGGCATCGCCTTGAACGCGGGCTGGAACCACGACATCAACCCGGACTGGTACAGCCGGCTGGAATTGGGGCGCAGCAGCAGCGGCACCTTCTGGCCCGGCACCCATTACGGCGCCGCCCTCAACCGCAAATGGCTGCCCGGCCGCAACCTGGTCAGCACCTTCGGCCTGGCCTACAACGACAACCGCCAAGGCTATAGCGACCGCATTCTGACCCTGGGCATGGCTTATTACTTCGACTCGCCCTGGGTGGTGGAAGGCGGCGTGCACCGCACGCTGAGCAATCCCGGCAGCGTGAGTTCGATGCAGGCTTACGGCGCGGTGACCTATGGACGCGACCGCTGGCGCCTGATCACCCTGGCCGTCAACGCCGGCGGCGAGGGCTATATGCCCATCGGCGTCGATCAGCCCAAGCAAAGCTTCGACAGCCAGCTCTATCAACTGAGCTGGAGGGAATGGATAGGCCGGCATTGGGGCATCCATGTCGGGGTCGAGCGCTACCACAGCCCTTATTACGACCGCTCCGGCATCACCACCGCCGTGTTCTGGAACCTGCCATGAGCCTTCAAGAACGTCTGCAACACTTCAAGGCGGTCCGCCACACCGGTCACGGCGGCGAGCGCATCTCCCTGCACCGGGCCATGCGCACCGAGCCGTTCCGGCGTCTGCGCTGGCTGGAGATCCTAGGCTTGCCGCTGCTGTTCAATCTCTTGCTGCTCGCCTTCCTGCCGCAGACGCTTGCCTTTTGGCAGGCGGTTACGGAGTGGAGCATCGCGGCGACCGGCGTGCCCGCCCAGCTCTCCCGCCTGGAGATACTGGACGGGCGGATACCGGGTTTATGGCTGCCGTGGCTGGATCTGCCGGCCTCGGTGCCCTCGTTCTGGCAATGGTGGAGCAATGGGCTTGCCGGCTTGCTGCTGCTGTTGCTGTCGTTCTTGATCAGTCCGGAAAACATGCCGCTGCGCTATCTGCTGCGCTTGTTCGTCATCATCCAGGCTTGCGCCTGCGTGTACTTCGCCTTCTTGCCGGCGGCCTTCAGCCACTCGCTTCCCGAATATCACAGCTCCTGCCTGACCTTTGTGCTGACCTTGCTGTTCTTGATGCCCTGGGTGCACGCGCTGACCTTTCACGTGCTGGAAAAGCCGCTCTGGCACAAGCTTGCCCTGAGCGGCGCGTCCCTCGCCTACCTGTTGCTGGAAGCGCCGCTGCATTATTTCGCCGCCGCCTTGGTGCTGCATTACGGCTCGCTGCTGTTCATGCCCCTGCTCTTCATACTGGGCAGCCTGATGATGGAAGTCATGATGATGATTGCGCTGTACGCCTGGGCGATGAGTTGGGAATAAGAACCTGTTTACGATCCGCTGCGCGTCGTGAAACGTGACACGGCGAGTACCGCTTCGAAATGCTCACCTACCCCTTGTACATTTCGCTTTCTCAGCCGTTTTCGCCTTGTCTCGCTCTTGCTCGCGAGATCGTAAACACGTTCTAAGAGCGGCATCGGCGCGAAACATCTCCGCCGCCTCTCATTCAAACCGCGCCGCGCGTGTATCCTGTGAGGCGGACCGCAATCAAGACCGGGAGGCCGCATGGGTTTCAGCGCAGAGGAGAAAGACAAGATGGTGGCTTTGAAAGGCGTGGGCGCCACCGTGGTTTCAAGGCTGGAGCAAATCGGCTTTTCTTCCTTGCCGCAACTGGCGGACCAGGACCCGGCCTTGCTGACCCGCCAGATCGCCGACATGATGGGCTCCAGCTGCTGGCACAACAGCCCGCAGGCCAGGGCCGCGATCCAGGCCGTCGTCGATCTGGCGCGGGCGGAGCGCGGCCAGGCCGCGGCGGCGGACCTTGACCCGATCGCCGAATAGGCAGGCCGCCAAGCTAGCTGCGCACTTTTGCCCGATCCGGTATATTGATTCTCATGCTCCAACCGCCTCCCCGTTCGGCCCGTGCTCAAACGCGCGGACGCCTCCGGAGGCATCAAATAGCTGGCAAACCCTTTAAGGCCAGTGAAATCAAAGGTTTAAGCCAAACATGCTATTGATGATCGACAACTACGACTCCTTCACCTACAACCTGGTCCAGTACTTCGGCGAACTGGGCCAGGAGGTCAAGGTGTTCCGCAACGACGAAATCGGCTTGCAGCAAATCGAAGCGCTGCAGCCCAAATACCTGGTGATCTCCCCCGGCCCCTGCACGCCCAACGAGGCCGGCGTATCGGTGCCGGCCATCCGGCACTTCGCCGGCAAACTGCCCATCATGGGCGTATGCCTGGGCCATCAGGGCATAGGCCAGGCTTTCGGCGGCCACATCGTCCACGCCAAACAACTGATGCACGGCAAGGTGTCGCCGGTCAAACACCGCGATGTCGGCATGTTCCGCGGCCTGCCCAATCCCGTGACCTGCACCCGCTATCACTCGCTGGTGATCGAGCGCGAGACGCTGCCGGACTGCCTGGACGTCACCGCCTGGACCGACGACGGCGAAATCATGGGCGTGCGCCACAAGACGCTGCCGATCGAAGGCGTGCAGTTCCACCCGGAATCCATCCTCACCGATCATGGCCACGCGATGCTGGACAACTTCCTGAAAGAGTTCGCCTGATGAAGAGGATGTTGATGCTGAGCGCCGCACTGACTCTGTCCAGCGCGGCGCAGGCCGGCGCGCTGGACGACTGCATGCGGGCCGAGGCGCAAAGCCCGGCCGTGTCCGTCTGTCTGCAACAGCGCTTGAGCAAGGCCGAGACCGAGCTGACCCGCGGCGAGAACCAGGCCGCCGCGGCGATGCGCGAACTGGACCAGATCACCGGCAACCGCTACCGCGCCCGGCTGGCGCTCAGCCAATCCGGCCGCGCCTTCAAGACCTATCTGGACAAGCAGTGCCGCTGGGTGGCCAGCAGCTACGCCAGCGGCAACGGCGCGGATCAGGCGCGGACCGCCTGCCGCGTCGATCTGATCGAGCAGCGCCTCTCCCAACTGGCGGCGCACGCCGGCAATTGAATCACCGGACGGCGAGCCTTCGCGCGACGCCGCCCACGCAAGCAAAAGGACTCCCCCGATGATTACCCCGCAGGCCGCGCTGAACCGTCTGATCGACGGCAACGAGCTGTTCTATGACGAAATGCTGGACTTGATGCGCCAGATCATGCGCGGCGAACTGACGCCGGCGCAAACCGCGGCCATCCTGATCGGCCTGCGCGTCAAGGTGGAGTCGGTGTTGGAAATCGCCGCCGCCGCCACGGTGATGCGCGAGTTCGCCACCCCGGTGCCCATCAGCCAACGCGACCACCTGGTGGACACCTGCGGCACCGGCGGCGACAAATCGCATACCTTCAATATCTCCACCACCTCCGCCTTCGTCGCCGCGGCGGCCGGCGCCCGCGTGGCCAAGCACGGCGGCCGCTCGGTGTCGTCCAGCTCCGGCAGCGCCGACGTGCTGGAGTCGCTGGGCGTCAAGCTGAGCTTGAACGCCGAGCAAGTGGGCCGTTGCGTCGACGAAATCGGCATCGGCTTCATGTTCGCCCCCAACCACCACACCGCGATGCGCCACGTGGCCCCCATCCGCAAGGAGCTGGGCGCCCGCACCATCTTCAACATCCTCGGGCCGCTGACCAATCCAGCCGACGCCGAAAACCAGTTGATGGGCGTGTTCCACCCGGACCTGGTGGGCATCCAGGCGCGGGTGCTGAAACAGCTGGGCAGCCGCCACGCGCTGATCGTGCACGGCCTGGACGGCCTGGACGAGTTGACCCTGTCCGGCCCCAGCATGGTGGCTGAACTAAAGAACGGGCAAATCGAAGAGTACGAGCTGGACCCGCGCGAACTGGGCCTGGACTTCGCCGAACTCAAGCAATTGCGCGCGGACACCGCCGCCGCCTCGCGCGACATTCTGCTGTCGGTGCTTGACGGCCAAGCCGGCCCGGCGCGCGACATCGTCTGCCTCAACGCCGCCGCCGCCATCTACACGGCCGGCGTTTCCCCTACCCTGGCCGACGGTGTTACCATGGCGCGCGAAGCGCTCGACTCCGGACAGGCGCGCGCCAAGCTGGACCAATTGATCAGCCTGAGCGCCGCGCTGGCCGCCTGAGCCCCTAATTTCCGACGCGGAGCGCCGCCGCTCCGCGCGCCTCTTTCATTTCGATTGCATAAGAACGCCATGAGCAAACTGTCCAAAGACATCTTCAAGGCCTATGACATCCGCGGCATCGTCGGCAAGACTCTGACCAATGAAGTCGCCCGCCAGATCGGCCAGGCCGTCGGGTCCGAAGCCAAGGCCCGCAAAGTGAAAACCGTTGTGGTCGGCCGCGACGGCCGCCTGTCCGGCCCGGATCTGTGCCAGGCGCTGGCCGAAGGCATCCAGGCCGCCGGCGTCGACGTGATCGACGTCGGCCGCGTCGCCACCCCCATGCTGTACTTCGCCGCTCACGAGCTGGGTTCGGTGTCCGGCGTCATGGTCACCGGCAGCCACAATCCGCCGGACTACAACGGCTTCAAGATGATGCTGGCCGGCAACACCCTGGCCGGCGACGACATCCAGAAGCTGTACCAGCGCATCGTCGACGGCGATCTCGCCAGCGGCGAGGGCGGCTACGGCACCCACGACATCGCGGAAGCCTATCTGGACCGCATCACCTCCGACATCAAGCTGGAGCGCCCGCTCAACATCGTGGTGGACTGCGGCAACGGCGTGCCCGGCGCTTTCGCCCCGGTGCTGTTCCGCCGCCTGGGCTGCCGCGTGCGCGAGCTGTTCTGCGACGTGGACGGCAATTTCCCCAATCACCACCCGGATCCGGCCAAGCCGGAAAACCTGCAGGACGTGATCGACGCGCTGCAGAAGACCGACGCCGAAATCGGCCTGGCCTTCGACGGCGACGGCGACCGCCTGGGCGTGGTGACCAAGGACGGCGCCATCATCTGGCCGGACCGCCAGCTGATGCTGTTCGCCGCCGACGTGCTGGAGCGCAACCCCAAGGCCAAGATCATCTACGACGTGAAATCCACCCGTCTGCTCAAGCCCTGGATCAAACAGAACGGCGGCGTGCCGGTGATGGCGCGCACCGGTCACAGCTTCATCAAGGCCAAGATCAAGGAAACCGGCGCGCTGCTGGCCGGCGAGATGAGCGGCCACGTCTTCTTCAAGGAGCGCTGGTACGGCTTCGACGACGGCATGTACGCCGGCGCCCGCCTGCTGGAAGTGCTGTCCCGCGTGGACGACCCGAGCGAACTGCTCAACGCGCTGCCCAATGCGGTGTCCACGCCGGAATTGAATCTGAAAATGGCCAAGGAAGGCGAAAACCACGCCTTGATCGCCAAGCTGCAGGCTTCCGCCCGCTTCGACGGCGCCGAAGAGGTCAACACTCTGGACGGCCTGCGCGTGGAATACAAGGACGGCTTTGGCCTGGCGCGCGCCTCCAACACCACGCCGGTGATCGTGCTGCGCTTCGAGGCCGACAACGACGCGGCGCTGGAACGCATCAAGGGCGACTTCCGCCGCGTGCTGGGCACCGCCACCGACGCCAAGCTGCCGTTCTGACGCCGACGGCCCAGCCACATTGACCGCGCTCCGCGCGAGCGCGAACCCACACCGCCGGGGACATGGCCGCCGCCATGTCCCTGTTGTATTGAAAGGAAAACCATGTACGCCCAGGCTGCATCCAGCTTCAACACCTTGCGCGACCTGCTGCGTTTCGCCGTGTCCCGCTTCAACGACGCCGGCCTGTTCTACGGCCACGGCACCCAGAACGCCTACGACGAAGCCGCCTATCTGACGCTGTCCGCGCTCAAGCTGCCGGTGGACCAGCTCGAGCCCTTCCTGGACGCCAAGCTGCTGCCCACCGAGGTCAAGGACGTGATCGACATGATCGAGCGCCGCGCCGAACAGCGCGTGCCGGTGGCCTATCTGACCCACGAAGCCTGGCAGGGCGATTTCAACTTCTACGTGGACGAACGCGTGCTGGTGCCGCGCTCCTTCATCTACGAACTGCTGGGCGAGCCGCTGCAGCCGTGGATCGAACACCCGGAGCTGGTCCAACGCGCGCTGGATCTGTGCACCGGCTCCGGCTGCCTGGCGATTCAATTGGCTCACCACTACCCGGACGCGGAAATCGACGCGGTGGACATTTCGCTGGACGCGCTGGAAGTGGCGGCCATCAATGTGCAGAACTACGGCCTGGACGAGCGCGTGCAGCTGATCCACACCGATATGTTCGAGGGCATCGAGGACAAGTACGATCTGATCATCTCCAACCCGCCCTATGTCGACGCCGAATCGGTGGACGCCTTGCCGCCGGAATACCTGCACGAACCGGAACTGGCGCTGGGCTCCGGCGAAGACGGCCTGGACGCCACCCGCGAAATCCTGCGCCGCGCGCCGGACTTCCTGAACGACAAGGGCGTGCTGCTGGTGGAAATCGGCCACAACCGCGACATGCTGGAAGAATGCTTCCCCACCCTGCCCTTCATGTGGATGGAAACCGAAAGCGGCGACGGCTTCGTCTTCCTGATCACCCGCGAGGATCTGGTGGCCGGCCTGGCCGCCGACGCGCAGTAAAAACGTGTCAAAGTCCGCTGCGCTCCAGCGGAATTGTTGGACAAGGGCGTGGAAAACGCCAAGCTTCGGCTAGGAACCTGTTCATAGTCTGCTGTGCTTCGGCGATACGGCGTTGAAAACATCCTCAAAATGCTCATGTACCACTTGTACATTCCGCTTTTTCGCTTGTTTTCGCCTTGTCTCGCCATTGCTCGCGAGACTTTGAACAGGCTCTAAGGAGAAAACCGGCGACCCCCTTGCGGATGTCGCCGGTTTTTTGCGACCGCTAGCCCTTGGACTGAACCGCGCCCGGATGCAGTTCGCGCCAGATCTGCTCGGCCCGCTCCGCCGCCGCGGCTTTCTGCCCGGCGTTCAACTGCCGGTAGTCCTTGGTGGTCAGAAACCAGTCCGCGCTCAGCGCGTCCCCGGCTCGCCGCGCCACCAGATTCCAGGCCGCGGCCTCCAAGGGCTGCCGCTCCAGCAGATAACTCTCGGAGATCATCGCCGCCGCATGCCGGTTGCCCAGCCGATACGCTTGCTGCAAGGCGGCGCGCGCCTCCTCGCGGTAACGCATCTCCGGCTCGAAGCCCGGCCGCTGCGGCTTGCCGTCCAGCTCGAACAAATAGCGTTCGGCCAGATGGGTCAGGGCCTGGACATTGCCGGCGGCGGCCAGCTTGCGCAAGTCGGCCAGGGACATCCGGTAGAAGCGCTCGTCGATGGCATAGCCCAGCTGGCGCAAGGCCTGCTTGCGCTGGCGTTCGGCCTTGCTCTCCGGCAAGGGCTCCGCCGGGGCCGCGGCCGGCGGCGGGCCGTCGCCCACCGCGAAGCTCAGGCCCTGGTAAGCCCGCGCCGGACCGGCGCCCTTGGCCGGCGCGGCAGTCCCCGACTGAGCGGCGACAAAGGCCGCAGGAGCCTCCGGCGCCGGCTCGCTCAGACCCAGCCGCGCGCGGACCGGCTCAGGCAGGCTGAGCCAGGCCAAGCCCAGCAAGGCCAGCCCGCCGGCCAGCCCCCACGCTCGCTTGCCCATTATCGATCAGATCGAGTTCAGGCAAGCGTTGAGGCCGTTGGCGTGGCCGTAGCGCGAATAGTAATCGCGCTGCGACGGCGTGCCGTGCTCGCCGTAATCGGCGGCGTTGCGCGCCGAAGCCACCGCGTTCTCGATGAAGCTCGGATAACGCAGATTGGTTTCAGCGTACTTGGCGAAAGTGCCGCCCACGCAGTCGGCCTGCAGCTCCTGCATCGGCGCCTGGCGGTAGATGTTATGGGTGAACTGGATGGAATGGCCCCATTCGTGCGCCAGGATGAACTTGGCCACATAGTTGCCATAGCTGTTTTCCTGCTGCTGCAGGAAGCCGGTGCCCACGCTGATGGTGTAAGGACCGCACGCCATCGCGCTGAGTTGAGGCTCGCGGCAGGCATACTGGTTGACGTAGACCGTCGGCCGCGCGTAGCCGCCGAGGAAGCCGCGGATCTCATTGGCGCTGGACTGGATATAACTGTTGTTCACCGGGGCTGCCACCACCGGGGAAGACAGACCGCCCAACACGGAAACCGCCATCAGACTGGCTTGAATCAAAGCTTTCATGACTAACTCTCCTTATGTTGTTCACAACGGAGATTTAGTTATGGTAAATGATTTGGTATTTACAAAGTTATTTTGCAATTCCAAATGAATATTTACGCAGTGAAAAATTACCTTGTCACGACAAACCGCATATGAAAAAGTGACGGGTTGCCCAAAAGCAAGCCGTCACTTTCAAAAAACCGCGCGTCAAACGCCGTCTCAGCCGCTCAGGCCATCCCTTCAAAGCCGTAATTGCGCAACAACATGAAGGCGGTGAACAACATCACCAGACCGATCACGCAATCCAGCACCCGCCAGCTTTGCGGCCGCTGGAACAAGGGGGCCAGCTTGCCGGCGAAGCAGCCGATGCCGCCGAACCACAGCACCGAGGCGCTGAGGCTGCCCAAGAGGAAGGACGGCGCGGCGCTCTCGCCGTAGATGGCGGACACGCCGCCGATCAACACCACGGTGTCCAGCCAGGTATAGGGATTGAGCAGAGTCACCGCCAGCACGGTGCGGATGGCGCGCTTGCGGTCCCGCTCCACGCCGCCGGCCAGCGACATCGCGCCCGGCGTCAGCGCGGAACGGAAGGCCTTGTAGCCCAGCCACAGGATGAAGCCCGCGCCCAGCCAGGTCACGGTGACGATGAAGCCGGGAATGGCGTTGAGCAGCTTGCCCACCCCCATCACCCCGCAGGCGATCAGAAACACGTCGGCGACGATGCAGATGACGATGATGGGCAGGATGTGGCTGCGGCCTATGCCCTGCCGCAGCACGAAGGCATTCTGCGGCCCAATGCCGACAATCTGCCCGATGGATAGCCCAAGGGCAGACAGATAAACGCTGAAGTTGAACACGTACCGCTCCCGGAAAGTTTGGACACAGACTAAGGGAGCGACGCATCAAAGTAAAACTAATAAAAATTATTATATATAAGCTGAATTAATACTTACCCGCCGCTCCCAATCCGCGATCCACGCCGGCAAGTGCTTGGGGTCCACCGGAGGCGAAATCTCGTAGCCCTGCCCGTCCAGGCAGCCTATCTCCAGCAGACGGTCCCAGATCGCCCGGCTCTCCACCCCCTCCACCACCAGCTTGCGGCCGGTGTAATGAGCGAAGGACACCATGCTGCGGATGATGGCCTCGTTGCCCGGCGTATCCAGCAGCAGCCGGACAAAGCGCTGATCGATCTTGATGGTGTCGAAGGGCAGCTGCTGCAAATGCACCAGCGAGGACGCGCCGGTGCCGAAATCGTCCAAGGCGATGGACAGGCCCAGGTCGCGGCAATGCTCCAGCTTGGCGGTGATCTGCTCCGCCTCCTGCTGGGTCACGCTCTCCAGCACCTCCAGCTCCAGATAACCGGCCGGCAAGGGGTAGGCCTGCAACAAGGCCTGGATGCCGGGCACGAAGCCCTCGTGTTTCAAGGTGATGGCGGACAGATTGACGCTGACCGGAATATGGCGGCCGTCCGCCAGCCATTCGCCGGACTGGCGCAAGGCCTCGCGCAGCACCCACCAGTCCAGCTCCCGCATCAGATCGGTGTTTTCTATCGCCGGGAAGAAGGCGCCGGGCATTTCCAGCCGGCCGTCCCGGCGCCAGCGCACCAGCGCTTCCACGCCCTCGATGCGGTTGTCGCGCAGATTGATCTTGGGCTGGTAGAACAGCGCCAGTTCATCGCGGGCGATGGCCACGGCGAAGGCGTTGCGCACCGCGTGCATGTGCTGGATTTCTTCGTCCATGGTCACATGGTAGTAACGGCAGTGGCCGCCGCCGGCTTCCTTGGCCCGACTCAGCGCCAGCTCGCCGCGCCGCAGCAGCGCCGCGGCGTCGCTGCGCCCGTTCACCGGCTCCACCACGATGCCCATGCTGCAACGGGTGTGGATCACCACCCCCATGCAGTCCACCGGCTGCTGCAGACTGCCCATCAGGCTGTCCACCAGTTGGTCCAGCTGCTCGTGACGGTCGCTGCAGGCGACAAAGCGCGAAGCGCCCACCCGGCCGACGTAGCCATAGGGATAGATGCAGCGCCGCAACCGGTTGGCCACCTCGCACAGCACCGCGTCCCCGCCCTCGTGACCCAGGCGGGCGTTGATTTCGTGAAAGCCCTCGATGGACAGCACCAGCACCGCCAGCCGCGCGTTGGCGCGGCGGATCTGCAGCTGCTTGTTGATGTGCTCCTTCATCAGGTGCCGGTTGGGCAGGCCGGTCAGCGGATCGTGGAAGGACAGGAAGGCCAGTTCGGATTCGGCGCGATGGCTGCGCTCCAGCGCGTCCTGGCGCTCCAGCGCGCGGCTGATCTCCCGCGCCATGGTGTCCACCAGCGCCACCTTGGTGTCGTCGAAAAACCCCGGCTGGCCGGAGTAAAGCGACAAGGTGCCGATCACCTGCTCGCGCAGCGTCAGCGGCGCCACCAGCGCGCTGCGCACATTCCTGGCGTTGAGCACCCGCATCCACGGCTGCATCGACGGGTCTTCGCCGCAATCGTTGACCACCTGGACCGCCAGGCCGCGGATGGCCCGGCCGCTGGGGCCGCGGCCATGCAGGCTTTCGGACAGCGCGGAGACTTGCAGCCGGGGAATGAAGGCTTCGGCGTGAACGCCGGCCATCGCCGCCGGACGCACGCACTGGGAGTCGGCGTCCAAGAGGCCCACCCAGGCATGGGAGAAATCGCCCTCGCGGACGCAGACGTCGCAAATCGCCTGGAACAGTTCGCGGCGCTCAGAGCAGCGCACCAGGGCCATGCTGACCCCGCTGAGAGTGGCGTACAGGCCGGACATGGTCTGCAAATGGCGGTGCTTGCTGTCCACCGCCTCCTGCAAGGACTGCTGGTGGCCGTGCAATTGCAGCATCTGGTCCAGCAGAATGCGCTTGCGCAAGAGCCGCGACAGCGCGGCAAGCTCGTCCAGGGCCAGCCCGGCCTCGGTCAAGCGCGCCAGGAAATGCGCCTGGCAGCGCTCGTAAGCGCCCACCACCCACATCAGGCCCACGCCCAGCTGGCGCATCAAACGCCCTTGCTCCACCACGCGCCGGGCGGCGCGTCCGTTGACCGGGCGGGTCAGCATCCGCTCGCAATACTGCAATAAGGCGTCCACCAGCGAATCGATGCCGCCCGGCAGGCGCTCGCTCAGCAGCGCCAGCGTGTCCGGGCATTTCATCGCATACCAGTAGAACTCCTTGCCCAAGGCCTCCTTGCGCGACAACAACAACGGAGCATGGGCGCTGAGCGTCGCCATATGATCCGCCCGAACTCCGATAAAACGGCACATGCCATCCAATAGTGCCTTATTATCTGCTTGCATCTTCAACATGCCTGTCATTGGCCATGAGCCGCCGGCGCCAGCCGATCAGAACCGTCGCCGCCAGCCGCTCTAATTATTTTTATGCCGCCACCGCGTGCAGGCAAACCTTTGCACCGTCCGTGTTCGGACGAAGCAGCACAACATGCCATAGGTGGCGGCGATAAGGCAAGAAACACCGTGGAATTATCACGGCAAGGACGTAAAAACATGCTTGATCCGAAACAACTGGAAACCTTATCGGCCGTCGCCGAAACCGGAGGCTTCGACAAGGCGGCCAAAAAGCTGTTCCTGACTCAGTCCGCCATTTCTCAACGCATCCGCCAGCTGGAAGAACAACTGGGCCAGCCGGTGCTGACCCGCACCATCCCGGCCGAACCCACCGAGGCCGGCCGCCAGCTGCTGCAATACTTCCGCCAGATCAGCCTGATGGAAAACCAGCTGATGAACACCCTGCTGCCCAGCGGGCCGCGGCCGGAGTTCACCACCCTCGCCATCGCCGTCAACGCCGACAGCCTGGCCACCTGGTTCTTGCAGGCGGTGCAGCCGGTGCTGGACAGCCAGCCGGTGCTGCTGGACATCATGGTGGACGATCAGGATTACACCCATGAGTTGATGCGCGCCGGCCACGTGGTCGGCTGCGTCAGCACCCGGCCGCAGCCTATCCAGGGCGGCGACAGTCTGTTCCTGGGCCATATGCGCTATCTATGCGTCGCCACCCGCGATTTCGCCCGCCGCTACTTTCCGGACGGCGTCACCGAAACGGCGCTGGCCGCCGCGCCCACCATTCTGTACAGCCGCAAGGACGACGTGCATCGCGAATTCCTGCTGCACACCGTGTCCTATCACGGCGGCTTCCCCTATCTGACGGTGCCCACGCCGCAGGGCTTCGTCGAAATCACCCGCCAGGGCCTGGCCTACAGCCTGCTGCCCGAACTGATGCTGGAAGACGACATCGCCTCCGGCCGGCTGATCGACCTGTTTCCGCAGCAGCATCTGGACATTCCGCTGTATTGGCACCACTGGCGGGTGGAGTCGGCCTTGTCGCAGGCGCTGGCCGACGCGATGGCGCTGCATTGCCGGGACCACCTGCGCCAATGACCAGTCGGCGCCGCTTGCGCCGGAGCGGACGCCTCTGCTGTACTGAAGCCGGACGCGCGCGCCGCGGCGGGATATTGACAGCCCGGCCGCGCGCGGCGCAACATGCCACGCCAACCGCAACGGAGGCAATATGACCGGCAACACACCCAACAACGAGCAATGGGCCGAGTTGGAAATGGCCGCCCGCCTGGCGGCTCGCCAGGCTTATGTCCCTTACAGCAAGTTCGCCGTCGGCGCCGCCATTCTGGACGGCGCCGGCAAGATCCACATTGGCTGCAATGTGGAAAACGCCTCCTACGGCCTGACCAATTGCGCCGAGCGCACCGCGATCTACGCCGCGCGCGCCAACCACGGCATCCAGGATGTCCTGGCGGTCTGCATTTACACCCCCACCGCCACGCCTACGCCGCCCTGCGGCGCCTGCCGCCAGGTGCTGAACGAATTCGGCCCGTCCATGCGCGTGCGCGCCATCTGCGACGGCGAGGATCAGATAGACACCACGCTGAAAGTGCTGCTGCCGGGCGCTTTCGGACCCAAGAACCTCAAGGACGCGAGCTAAAGCCCGCTCACGGCGCGCGCGGCGCCGGCCTCAGCTGGTAGCCGCGCTGCCGCAGCTGGCGCACCAAGCCCTGGGGGCCGGCCAGATGCAGCGCGCCCACCGCCACGAACAGCCGCTTTGAAGCCGCCCAGTCGTCTATGCGGCGCGCCATCGCCAGATTGCGGCGGTCCAGCATTTCATGCTGGGTCCAGGCGCTGAGCCGCGGATAGCCGGGCAGCGCCACCAAGGCCTGCAAGGCGTCCAGATCGCCGCGCTCCCAAGCTGAAATCAAATCCCGGTAATAACGATCCGCCTCCTCCGCGCCCTGCCATTCGGCGCTCTGACGCACCCATTCGCGCAGCGCCGGCGCCGGCATCTCAAACAATAAACGGCTCTGCTGGCCGGCCGTTTCCAGGGCCAGCACCGGCCGCCTGGCCGCGCGCGCCATCTCCAGCAACATCGCTTCGCGGCTGTGCTGCGCCTGCTGCCCCATGCGCTGGTATTCCCGCAGCGCCAGCTGCATCAGCCACAGGCTGGGCGCCAGGCCGCGCGCCTGCTCGCGCGCCACGCCCATCTGATCCAACTGGCTCAGCAAGGAGTCCCGGCTGGCGGCGTCCAACTGCCGCCACTGCCTGGGCGCGGCGGCGCCGGCCAGCGCAGTCACCTCGGCCACCGCCGCCTCCGCCGTCGGGTCCAATTCCAGCACCAGCACGTCGCTGGCGCTCAGCGCCTGTTCCAAGCCCCAGTCCGGCGCGTCGGAACCGGGCCGGCCCACATGCATGGTGCCGTACAGATAATGGGTGCGGCCCTGCTTGCTGAAGGTGAACAAGGGGCCGTAGGCCGGCGCCGCCGCGGCCAAGGCCGCCGGCAGAAGCCAGCACAGCGCCAGCCAGACGCCCCAAAGGCAATGCCATCGTTTCATGTCTGCGATCCAAATCAAAACCGGTCAAGGATACCAGCTTGGCGCCTTCCCGCCGGCGCGCTTTCAAGCCCTTGCCGCGCCCAAGCCCAGCCACTTGCAAGCGGCGCTTCAAATAAGTAATTGCCCCGAGGCAAAAACTGTTCTTTAGGACAGTTCGAAAGCTTTGCGGTTTGCTAATCCGAATACACCGCCTCACCGCCAGCCTTAGCCACTCCCGCCTCGGCCGCGCCGGAACGGCGTTCGCATCGAGGAGAACGACATGGCTCGCGTCCGCAAAGACATCTTGAAAATGAGCAATCCCTGGGACCCCACCGTGCTGTGGTACGCGCGGGCGGTGCGGGAAATGCAGAAACGCCCAATCAAGGACCCCACCAGCTGGCGTTACCTGGCCGCCATCCACGGCTTCGATTCCCAGCTCTGGCAACAACACGGTTATCTGCAAGCCGGCGAAGCGCTGCCCAGCGCCGCCGATCAGAACACCTACTGGCGGCAATGCCAGCACCAGAGCTGGTATTTCATGCCCTGGCACCGCGGCTATCTGGCGGCCTTCGAAGCCATTGTGCTGGCGGAGATCGTCAAGCTGGGCGGCCCCGCCGACTGGGCCTTGCCCTATTGGAACTACAGCGACGGCGCCAACGCCAAGGCGCGCGACCTGCCCACCTGTTTCCAGTCCAAGACCTTGCCGGACGGCGGCGCCAATCCCTTGTGGCTGGCCCAACGCTACGGCTGGAACAACCAGCCCAATCACATCACGCTGCGCCCGGAAACCGTGCAGCTCACCGCCTTGAAGGACGCGCAGTTCATCGGCACCGCCAACGGCATTCCGCCGGGCTACGGCGGGCCGCAAACGCCGTTCTGGCACGGCGGAGGCAATAGCGGCGGGCTGGAAAACCTGCCGCACAATCCGGTGCACACCAATATCGGCGGCCGCAACGGCCTGATGTCAGACCCCGACCTCGCCGGCCTGGACCCGGTGTTCTGGATCCACCACTCCAATATCGACCGGCTGTGGCAGGTATGGCTCAATCGCAATCCCGGCCACAAAAACCCCAGCAACGACAATTGGCTGGAAGGCCCGGTCAACCGCAAGTTCGCGATGCCGCGCCCCAACGGCAGCGGCTACACCTTTGTCGCCAAGGACATGCTCAACACCCAGGCGCCGAACCTGAACTACGTCTACCAGGACGTATCGGACCCTCTCGGCGGCGCCAGCCGTGTCGCGCAGCGCATGCAGACGCTGGCGGCCATCCATCCCGACACCGCGGCGGCAAACACCATGGAGAACAATCCGAAAACCGAACTGCTGGGTGCCAACGCCGCGGCGATCAAACTGGGCAACAGCACCGTCCACGCGCAGATGCAGCTGGACGACGACGCCAAGAACAAGGTGCTGAGCAGCTTCCAGGCCAGCCAGGCCGCCGCCCGCCAGTTCAAGGCCCAGCCAGACGCCGCGCCGCAAGAGCCGGACCGCGTCTTTCTCAGCCTGGAGAACATCCGCTGCAAAGTGGACGGCGGCACGTTCAACGTCTACGTCGGCCTGCCCCAGGGCGCCGACCCGGCGCAACACCCGCAGAACCTGGCCGGCACCATCGCGCTGTTCGGCGCGCGCAAGGCTTCGCTGGCCGAGCACGGCGGCAACGGCGTCAGCCAGACGCTGGAGATCACCGACATCGTGGACCGCATGTGTCAAAGCCAGACGCTGGACACGGCGCCGATGGGGGTGCAATTGGTGCCGGTGTCCGACATCGAGGACGACGACGAGGTGACGATAGGCCGCATCAGCGTCTACCGCCACGGCCAGTAAGCGTCCATGCCGGTCAAGACCCTGATCGCCGCGCTGCGGGACACGCCCTGGCCGCTGTGCTGCGCCAGCCTCTTGGGCTGGCTCGGCCTGATCGTCCTGGAGCGGCGGCTGACCGCGCCGGGCTATTGCGGCGCCTGGGTTCTGGAGCGTCCCGGCGGCGGCTGGGACGCGCTGACCGGCGCGCTGTGGCTGAACCCGCCGGCGCAATGGCTGCCGTCCTGGCTGTTGATGCTGCTGGCGATGATGGCGCCGCTGCTGGCCGACCCGCTGCGGCAACTGTGGCTGCGCAGCCTGGCGCGCAAGCGCGCGCTGGCGCTGGCCATGTTCTGCTGCGGCTATCTAGTGCCCTGGCTCGTCGCCGGCCTGCTGCTGCACCTGCTCGGCCTGGCGCTGCTGACCTTCAGCGCCGCGCCGTGGCAGGCCTTCGTCGTCGCCTGCGGCGTCGCGGCGCTCTGGCAGGCGGCGCCGCAGCGGCTGCGCTGCCTGCAAGCCTGCCACCGCCAGCCCAGGCTGTCGCCGTTCGGCTGGCCGGCCGCGCTGTCGGCGCTGCGCGCCGGCCTCGCCGCCGGCCTCTGGTGCGCGGGCGCCTGCTGGGCCTGGATGTTGCCGCCTTTGCTCGCGGGGCCAGGGCATCTGCCCTTGATGGCGGCGATCGGCCTGTGGCTGCTGCTGGAACGCCGCCGGCCGGAGGGCGCGCCGCCCTTGTTGTCCATCCCCAAAGCTTTGCGCCCAGGCGGGCGCGAGCGCCCGGCCGGCGGCGTGAAAGGCCATGCGGCGGGAAGTCCCTAGCGCCAAAGACAACGGCCCGCGATTGCGGGCCGTTTCAGCGCGTCCTCAGCCAAGCGGCGGATTCAAGGCATTGCGGCAATGACCCCTAAACGCCTTCCTTAACGGCGCTCCGCCGCGATGGCCTGCGCCACCGCCTCCGCCACCTTGATGCCGTCCACCCCGGCGGACAGAATCCCCCCGGCGTAGCCGGCGCCCTCGCCGGCCGGGTACAGGCCGCGCACGTTCAAGCTCTGGCAATCCTCGCCGCGGGTGATGCGCAGCGGCGAGCTGGTGCGGGTTTCCACCCCGGTCAGCACCGCGTCGTGCATATCGTAGCCGCGGATTTTCTTGCCGAACTCCGGCAGCGCCTCGCGCATCGCCGCGATGCAATAATCCGGCAAGGCCGCGGCCAGATCGGTCCAGTGCACGCCGGGTTGATAGGACGGCGGCACCGAACCCACCTGGGTGGACGGCTTGCCGGCCAGGAAATCGCCCACCAGCTGCGCCGGCGCTTCGTAAGTGCCGCCGCCCAGCACATAGGCGCGGCTTTCCAGCTCGCGCTGGAAGGCGATGCCGGCCAGCGGATCGCCCGGATAATCGTCCGGACCGATGCTGACCACCAGGCCGGAATTGGCGTTGCGCTCGGCGCGCGAGTATTGGCTCATGCCGTTGGTCACCACGCGGCCCTCTTCCGAGGTGGCGGCCACCACCTGGCCGCCCGGGCACATGCAGAAGCTGTACACCGCCCGGCCGTTGCCGGCGTGGTGCACCAGCTTGTAATCCGCCGCGCCCAAGAGCGGATGGCCGGCGTATTTGCCCCAGCGCGCCTTGTCGATCAGCGTCTGCGGGTGTTCGATGCGGAAGCCCACCGAGAACGGCTTGGCTTCCATATACACGCCGTGGCCGTGCAGCATCTCGAAACTGTCGCGCGCGCTGTGGCCCAGGGCCAGCACGATGTGATCGGCGCGGATCTGCTCGCCGCTGGCCAAGGTCAGGCCGCGCGCCACTTTGCGCCCGTCCGGACCGTCTTCCAGATGAATGTCGGCGACACGCTGCTGGAAGCGGATTTCGCCGCCCAGCTCCTCGATCTCGGCGCGCATTTTTTCCACCATGCTCACCAGGCGGAAGGTGCCGATATGCGGCTTGGCCACGTAGAGGATTTCCTCCGGCGCGCCGGCTTTGACGAACTCGGTCAGCACCTTGCGGCCCAGATGACGCGGGTCCTTGATCTGGCTGTACAGTTTGCCGTCGGAGAAGGTGCCGGCGCCGCCTTCGCCGAATTGCACATTGGACTCGGGGTTCAAGACCTTGTTGCGCCACAGGCCCCAGGTGTCCTTGGTGCGCTCGCGCACCTTCTTGCCGCGCTCCAGCACGATGGGCTTGAAGCCCATCTGCGCCAGCAGCAGCGCGGCGAAGATGCCACAGGGGCCGAAACCCACCACCACCGGGCGGCGCTCCAGGTTTTCCGGCGCCTGCCCCACATAGTGATATTGGGTGTCCGGCGTCGGCATCACGTGCTTGTCGGCCTTGAAGCGGGCCAGCAGACGGGCTTCGTTGGCCACGTCGATGTCGACGATGTAGGCCAGGTTCATCATGCCCTTGCGCGCGTCGTAGCTGCGCTTGAAGACGACGACCTGGCGGATGTCCTGCTCCGGCACGCCCAGATAAGCCGCGATCGCGGCGTTCAGCTCTTCCGGGGCGTGTTCCAGCGGCAGTTTCAATTCGGTAATGCGCAACATCTTGAATTCCAGTACGGGTTGGTGTCTATTCAACGAGGCGGTATTGTAGCGGCAAACCGCTCTTAACCCTATCGCCAAGACGCAAACTTCCCGTAAGAATCTGTTCGCCGGCCTGCCGCGCGCCGTCTACCGCGCTACACCTGGAATCCGGCCACCGTCTGCCGCAGGCCGCCGGTCACCTCGTCCATGCTCTGAATGCCGCTGGACGCCTGGGTGGCGGCGGCGGCGTTGCCGGCGGCCACCTGGGCGATCTGCTCCACGTGGCGGGCGATGTCCTGGCTGGCCACGCCTTGCTCCTGCAGCGCATGGGAGATATCGCGCACCACTTGCACCACCTGGCCGGCGCTGCCGCGGATTTGCTGAATCATCTCCCCGCCCTGCTCGGCCAGCGCCAGCCCGGCGCGCACCCGCTCCACGGTCTGGCTCATATTGGCGCGCGACTGGTCGGAGCTGAGCTGGATCTCGTCTATCATGCCGGCGATCTCCTCGGTGGCCTGCGCGGTGCGTTCGGACAGTTTGCGCACCTCGTCCGCCACCACCGCGAAACCGCGGCCGGTTTCGCCGGCGCGCGCCGCCTCGATCGCCGCGTTCAGGGCCAGGAGATTGGTCTGATCGGCAATGTCCTTGATCACCTGCATGATGCTGGAGATGGTGGCGGTCTTGTCCGCCAGCGCCGAGATCGCCCCGGCGGTGAGGTCCACCGTCTCGCTGATGCCCTTCATCTCCGCCACGGCCTTGGCGATCACTTCGCCGCCCTCGTCCGACAAGCTGCCGGACTGCTGCGACACCTGGCGCGCGTCCTGCGCGTATTGGGAGATGTGGTTGATGCTCACCGTCAGCTCTTCGATCGACGCCGCCATCGAAGTGGCGCTCTCGCTTTGCTGCTGGGAGTTGTCCGCCACCGCCTGCGCGCCGGTCACCACCTCCTCGCTCAGCCGCCCCAGTTCGCCGGCGCTGGCCACGATGTCGGCCACCATCTGCCGCAAAGCCTGCTGCATATGGGCGATATTGGCCATCAGGCTGTCCGCGTCGCCCGCCCGCACCGGCACCGGCACATCCAGCCGCCCGCCGGCGATTTCCCGCACCACGGCCGCGGTCTGCGCCGGCTCCGCGCCCAATTGCCGCATCACGCTGCGGAACAGCCACCAGCCCAGGCCGCCGCACACCGCGGCGATCAGCAGCACCTGGACCGCCACGCCCAGCAATTGCACGCGCAAGGCCGCCCAGACGTCGTCCATATACAGGCCGGTGCCCACCACCCAGCCCCAGCGCGGGCTGGACTGCAAATACGCCAGCTTGGGCTGCGGCTCCGCCGAGCCGGGCTTGTCCCAGACGAATTCCGCGAAGCCCTTGCCCTGCCCCTGCCTCAGGGTCTGGTCGAACTTATCGCCCAGGCTGCTGCCGCTGGAATCCTTGACCGCGTGCATGTCCTTGCCCACCAGCTTGGGGTTGACCCCGTGCGCCAGCCAGACCAGTCCCTTGTCCAGGGTGAAAAAATACTCCTTGCCGGCGAAACGCAGCCGGGTCAGCGCCAGCAGCGCCTGGCGCTGCGCCTCCGCCTCCGGCATGGCGCCGGCCGCCGCCCGCTCTTCGTAATTGGCCACCAGGCTCAAGGCGTTCTCCACCTGGCCGCGGATCAGATCCTGCCGGTCCGCCATCATTTGCTGATGCATGCTGCGCAGCACCAGGCCGCCCAGCAGACAAGTCAACGCGATCACGCTAAAAATCAATAACAACAAACGCTGCTTCAAGGAAAGGCCCGCTTGCATGATGTCTCCAAAAATCGCTGACGAGGCGGCAAACCGGGTCGCAGGCATGCCGCGGCGGTCCGGTTTATTCGCTGGTTTTATTAAGCAAACCCAAATAATACACCCGTCATTAATCATCTGACCATGATTAATGACATATGCTTGATTTGCGTCAGTCGCAAGCGGCCCGGCTAGGCGCATGACTTGGCCGCTTCGCGATACCGCATCGATTTTATATTTTACAAATGTAATATCTACAAATAAAATATACACAGATGTAAAACATGGATAGACAGATGAAGCCGTTTTCCGCCACCCTCGCCCTTGCCGGCGCGCTCCTGCTCAGCGCCTGCGCCCAGATGGACGCCGTCAAACCGCAGTCCCAGCTCAAAACGCCGCCCGCCGTGAACCCGCCCTGGGCCGGCATGCCCGCGGCGGCCTGGTGGCGGCAATGGCGGGACCCCCAGCTGGAGCGGCTGATCCGCCAGGCCTTGCAGGACAACCCCGGCCTGCGCGGGGCCGAGGCGCGGCTGCGCCAGGCTCAGGCGCTGAGCGAGGTCAGCGCCGCCGCCTCCCAGCCGCAAATCAACGCGCAATGGCAAAGCACCCGGCAGCTGCACGCGGAGAAAAACCTGGTGGCGCCGGCGGGTCACGGCAACTACGACTGGCAGACACGCGCCGCCGTCAACCTCAGCTACGATCTGGACGCCTGGGGGCGCGAACGCCAGGCGCTGTCCGCCTCGCTGAGCGACGCCCAGATGGCCGCGGCCGACGCCCGGCTGAGCGCGCTGAACCTGGAGAGCGCCATCATCCGCGGCTATCTGCAGCTGGCCGAGCAATATCAGCAGCGAGATCTGGCGGCGGCGGAGCTGGAACAGCAGCAGGCGCTGCTGGACCTCAGCCTGCGCCGCAAGGCCGCCGGGCTGGCCGCCCAGCCGGAGGTGGAACAGCAGCGCGGCAGGCTGCCGGCCGGCCGCGTCCAGCTGGCTCAAATCGACGAACGCATCGCCACCCTGGGCAATCAGCTGGCCGCGCTCAGCGGGCAAGCGCCCGACGCCGGAAACCGGCCGACGCGCCCCGCGCTGCGCCTGGACCAGGCCCTGGACCCGCTCGCCGCGGTGCCGGCCCAATTACTGGGCCGGCGGCCGGACCTGAGCGCGCAACGCTGGCGGGTGGAGGCCGAGGCCGCGCGCATCAAGGTCGCCCGCGCCGCCTTCTATCCCAATATCAATCTCAGCGCCTTCGCCGGCTATCAGGCGATAGGCTTCGCCGACTTGCTGTCCCCGGCCGCCGCTCTGCGCGGCTTCGCCCCGGCGATCAGCCTGCCGATATTCGAAGGCGGCCGCCTGCGCGGCCAGCTGCGCGCCCAAACCGCCGCCTACGATCAGGCGGTGGAAAGCTACAACGCCGCCTTGATCAACGCCCTGAGCGAAACCGCCAGCGCCATCGTCCGCGCCCGCTCCGCGGACCAGCAAAGCCGGCAGGCCGAACAGGCGCTGGACGCCGCCAGCCGCGAACGGGCGCTGGCCGAACAGGCTTACCGCGCCGGCCTCAGCGATCAGAGCGCGGTGCGCCAGCTGCGGCTGAACGAGCTGTCCGCCCGGCAAAAGCGCGCTCAGGCCCAAGCCCAGCGCCTGGACAGCTACGCCGCGCTGATGGCCGCGCTGGGCGGCGGCGTCGAATCCCCCAATCCCATCGTCGGCGGAGAAAACCCATGAGCCACTTCGAAGAAACCCGCAAACGCCTGCTCCGCGTCAAGACCAGAATTCCGGAATTTCCGCTGGCGCTGCTGACCTTGACGCGGCTGAACTACCACGTGCAAAAACGCCTGCAGGACCTGACCAACGCCGCCCTGCGCAAACACGGGCTGACCGAGAGCAGCTATCTGGTGCTGGCGGTGCTCTACGGCTCCGAGCAAGAGACGACGACGCCCGGCTCTCTGGCGGAAACCTGCTCGCAAAAACCGGCCAATATGACCCGCATCTGCAACGACCTGGAAAAGCAGGGCCTGATCCGTCGCGGCGGCCTCAGCGACGATCGCCGCGCGGTCGCCGTCACCCTCAGCGACGCCGGCCGCGAACGCATCCGCAAGCTGCTGCCCGATGTCTGGGGCAACCTGGGCAATACCTTCGCCGGCTTCAGCGCCGAGGAAATGCAGCAGCAGGAACAGTTCTACCTGCGCCAGCTCAGCAATTTGAACCAGGCGGCGCCCAACGATGAGCACGACTAGCCTCGCCGCCCGGCGCCGCTGGCTGGGCCGGGCGCTGCGCGGCGCCGGACAGGACTGGCTGCGGCAGGAGGGCGAGCGCTGGATCTTCATCCTCAAGACGCTGCTGGCCTGCTTCGCCGCGCTGTGGCTGGCCTTCCGCCTGGGCTTCGATTCGCCGGGCACCGCGCTGATCACCGTGCTCATCGTCGGTTCGCCGCAAAGCGGCCTGGTGCTGGAAAAAGGCTTTTACCGGCTCTTGGGCACGCTGGCCGGCTGCGCGGCGGCCTTGATCCTGGTCGGCATGCTGGCCTCGCAGCCGGTCTTGCTGCTGGCGGCGCTGTCGCTCTGGATAGGCCTGTGCGCCGGCTGCGCCACCTTGTACCGCAACTCGCGCTCCTACGGTTTCGTGCTGGCCGGCTACACCGCCTGCATCATCGCGCTGCCGGCCATCGGCCGCCCGCTGACGGTGTTCGACCTGGCGGTGACCCGGGTCTCGGAAATCTCGCTGGGCCTGATCTGCAGCGCGGTGGTCTACGACATCGTGTTTCCGCGCTACCAGGCGGAGCTGGTGGTCAGCAATGTGCGCGGCCGCTATCTGCGCTTCATCCTGCTGTGCCAGGACGCGCTGGCGCAGAAGCTGCACGCCAGCGATCTGGAGCAGGCCCAGCTCAAGTTCGCCGCCGACATCGCCGCGCTGGAGGCCGGCCGCGCCACCGCCTTTTTCGAAGCCGGACACGTGCGTTCGCGCAGCAATCAGCTGCACGCCTTCAACGCCACCTTCATGGCCGCGCTGACCACCTTCCACACCCTGCACCGGCAAATGGAGCGGCTGCGCCGCGACGCGGACTCCCCGCTGCCCGGCCTGCTGCTGCCGCTGTTCTCCGAGGTGGCCGCGGTGCTCAGCGGCGTCGACGGCCCGGCGCGCAACGCCGCGGAAGCCCGGGACACCGAGGCGCAGCTGGGCCGGCTCCGCGCCGGCTGGCCGCGCCGCATAGACGCCGCCCGCGCGCTGCTGCCGGGCGGCGAGCGGGCCGAGCACTGGCGGATAGACTTCGACACCGCCACCGAGCTGCTGAGCCGCTTCATCGAGGAAATGCACGCCTTCGTCGGCGTCTACCACGGCTTCGCCAGCAAGACGCCGCAGCAGATCGACGCGCTGGCCGCCTATGTGCCGGGCACGCCGCTGCCGGTGGCCGTCGCCGGCGGCGTGCGCGCGGCGCTGACCCTGGGCACCCTGTCCGTCGCCTGGTATTGGCTGGCCTGGCCCAGCGCGCTGGAGGCGGTGCTGCTGGCCACCGTGCTCTGCGGTCTCGCCGCCTCCTCGCCGCGGCCGGTGCTGATGGTCAAACAATTCCTGACCGGCTTCGCGCTGGGCACGCCGCTGGCCTATGTCAGCCTGTTCTGGCTGCTGAGCGAGGGCAACGGCTTCCCGATACTGATGCTGGGCCTGCTGCCCTTCCTGGCGCTGGGCAGCTATCTGAAATGCCTGCCCAAATACGCCGGCGTCGGCGCCGGCATGACCATCGTGCTGGCCAGCGCCGTCAACCCGCAAAACCCGATGAATTACGACATCGTGGCCTTTCTCAACAACGGCATCGCCCGCATCCTCGGGCTGGCGCTGGCGGCGGCCTTCTTCCAGCTGGTGCTGCCCGAGCACACCATGGGTTCGCCGCGCCACATCGCCGCCGCCCTGTGGCGGGAAGCGCGCCGCGCCTGCGACGCCAAGCTGCCCCACTTGAAGCAGCGCTACGAGAACCGCATCCGCGACCTGCTCAATCTGCTGAACACGCTGAGCCCGGCCCAGGCCGAACTGAAACAGGCGATCACCGCCCAGGCCATCACCTTGCTGGAGCTGGGCCTGGCGGTGATCAATCTGCGCGCGCTGACCGCGGAATCGCCGTCGCCGCAGTTGCGCGCCGATCTGGAACACACGGTGGCGCAGCTGGAACGCTATTTCGCCGCGCCGTCGCCGGAACGGCTGCAACAGGCCATCGCCACCATGCGCGCGGCCGGACCGGCGCTGCGCGCCCATCTGGCGCTGGCGGAACCCGAACGCGCCGCGCGCATCCAGCGGGCGCTGACCGATCTGCACCTGATCCACACCTCATTGCTGGACGTGGCCGAAGCCGCCGCAACCGCTGCGCAAGGAACTGAGCATGACTCGTGAAATCGCCGTATTCGGCATCCTGATCCCCACCCTGCTGCCGTTGTTCCTGTTCAGCCTGCTGTGCCAGGCCGGGCTGGACTGGCTGCTGGGCCGGGCCGGTCTTTACCGCCGGGTCTGGCACCCGGCCTTGTTCCGTCTCAGCCTGCTGATCTGCGTGTTCAGCGGTCTGGCTCTGCTGCTGTACTGAATACGCCTCCGGCCCACCCCGAACACCCTTCCGGATAATCAATATGCGAATCAACACACTCATCCGCTACCTGATCACCTTGCTGCTGCTGGCGCTCGCCGTCTGGCTGGGCAAGGCGCTGTGGGACCACTACATGCACTCGCCGTGGACCCGCGACGGCCGCGTGCGCGCCGACGTGATCACGCTCTCCGCCGACGTGGCCGGCCTGGTGACCCAGGTGGCGGTCAAGGACAACCAGCCGGTGCGCAAGGGCGACGTGCTCTTTGTCGTCGACCGCAGCCGCTACGCGGCGGCGCTGACCCAGGCCGAGGCCGCGCTGGAGGGTCAGCGCACCGAGAAAAACCGCCGCGGCAAGGAGGCGGCGCGTCGCGACGGCCTGGACAGCGCCGTGGTGTCCGCCGAAAACCGCGAAACCGCGGCCTTCGCCGCCGCCGCGGCCGGCTCCCAATACCAGGCGGCGCTGGCGGCGCGCGATCTGGCCCGGCTCAATCTGGAACGCACCGTGGTGCGCGCCCCGGTGGACGGCTATGTGACCAATCTCAATGTCCATGCCGGCGACTTCGCCGCCGTCGGCTCGCCCAAGCTGGCGCTGATAGACCGCAACTCCTATCGCGTGGAAGGCTATTTCGAGGAAACCAAGCTGCCGATGCTCAAACCCGGCGCCAAGGTGGAGATCACCCTGCTCAGCGGCGGCCCGACCTTGAGCGGCCGCGTCGCCAGCATCGCCCGCGGCATCACCGACCGCGACGCCGGCACCGGCCGCGAACTGCTGGCCGACGTCAATCCCACTTTCAACTGGGTGCGGCTGGCTCAACGGGTGCCGGTGCGCATCGAGCTGGACGCGCTGCCGGCCGGGCAGCTGCTGGTGGCCGGCACCACCTGCACCGTGGTGGTGCGCTAGCTCCGCGACAAGCATGAAAAATGGGGCCGTTGGCCCCATTTTTCATTTCCCCACTGAGCCGCTGTTACAGCCGCCGCGCGCGGAAGGTATCGCACTGCGCCATGTCGCCGCTGTCGAAGCCGCGGCGGAACCAGCGCACCCGCTGCTCGCCGCTGCCGTGAGTGAAGGAGTCCGGCACCACTTCGCGGCCGGCCGAACGCTGCAAGGCGTCGTCGCCTATCCTGGCCGCGGCGGTCAGCGCCGTTTCCAGATCGCCCGGCTCCAGAATCCTCCTCGCCTGATCGGCGTGATGCCCCCATACCCCGGCCAGGCAATCCGCCTGCAACTCCTGCCGCACCGACAAGGCCTTGGCCCGACTCTCGCTGCTGCGCGCCATTTCCTCGTCCACCTTGGCGGAAATGCCGAGCTGATGCTGAACATGGTGGCCGACTTCATGCGCGATCACATACGCCTGGGCGAATTCGCCCGGCGCGCCCAACTCCCGGCCCAGGGTCTGGAAGAAAGACAGATCGATGTAGATTTTCTCGTCGCCGGGGCAATAGAAGGGACCGATGGCCGCGTCGCCGCGGCCGCAGGCCGTCGGCGTCGCGCCGGTGAACATCACCAGCTTGGGCGGCCGGTAACGCTCGCCTTGCGCCTGGAGCAAGGGCCGCCACACGTCTTCGGTGTCCGCCAGCATCACGCGGATGAACTTGGCGTCGCGGTCGTCCGGCGCGCTGGCCCTGGCCGGCGCCTGCTGTTCGGCCGCCGGCTCCATCTCGCTGATCAGATTGATCACCGTTATCGGATTGACGTCGAACACCAGCCAGGCCACCAGGCCGATCAAGACCGCGCCGATGCCGAACGCCCCGCCCCCGCCCCCGCCGCTTTCGCCGCGGCGGTCTTCCACATTATCGCTTTCCCGGTTCCCATCCCAACGCATGCCTACCCCCCCAAGTCCATTCTCGCCCGCTCAGGCCGCTTCGCCGCGGCACCTTAGAACAAGGACATCAAAAAGTACCGCATGCTACGCGTTTGACTTGAAACCGGCCAGACCCGCCCGGCGAACGCAGCGGACCTTGAACCCGTTCTTACAGCAGACGCCAAATGCCCCACTGCACCGCCAGCGCGAACAAGGCCGCCAGCAAATCGTCCACCATCACGCCGAAACCGCCGCCCACATGACGATCCAGCCAACGGATAGGCCAGGGCTTGAGAATGTCGAAAAAGCGGAACAAGACAAAGGCCAGCAACCAGGCCAAGGGCGTGGCCGGCGCGAAGGCCAGCACCAGCAACATGGCGACGATCTCGTCCCAGACGATGCCTCCGTAATCGTGCACGCCCAGCGCCCGGCCGCTGTAGCCGCAGATCCAGATCCCGGCGATGAACAGCGGCAGGCACAGCGCCGCCAGCGCCAATCCCTGCACCCCCAGCGCGTTCAACACAAAGAACAAGGGATAGGCGGCCACCGTGCCCCAGGTGCCGGGCGCTTTGCGCGCCAGGCCGCTGCCGAAGCCGAAGGCCAGGAAATGGGCGGGATGGCTCAGGACGAAGCGCCAGTCCGGCTGCAGTTTCAGGGTTTCGGTCTCATTTGAAATGGTCATAGCCGGTGCTTTCCAGTTGAATGATGTTGCCCTCGCCGTCCAGCAGGCTGACGCCCTGGCCGGCAACGATGCGGCCGATGCGGCTGAGACGGCAGCCCGCCGTCGCGGCGCAGGCCTCGATCTGCGCCCGGCGCTCGGCCGGCGCGGTGAATACCAGTTCGTAATCGTCGCCGCCCGCGGCCAGGCAATCCAGCCATTGCCCGCGCGCGGCCTCCGCCAGCGGGTGGGACGGCAAGGCCTCGGCCCAGACTTCCGCGCCCACCCGGGAGGCGGCGGCGATATGGCCGAGATCCGACAGCAGGCCGTCGGACACGTCGGCGGCGGCGTGCGCCAAGGGCAGCAAAGCCCGCCCCAGGGCAATGCGCGGCTCCGGGTATTCCAGCTTGCGCCAGGCCGCCTCGCGCAAACCGTCCGGCAAGGGCGCGAGCTTGCCCAGCCGGCTGCGCACCGCCATCGCGCCCAGACCCAGCTCGCCGCTGACCCAGACATCGTCGCCCGCGCGGGCGGCGGCGCGGCGCAGCGCCTGACCGCCCGGCGTCTCCCCGCCCACGGTCACCGACAGCGTCAAGGGGCCGCGCGTGGTGTCGCCGCCTATCACGTCAACGCCGTAACGCCCCGCCAATGCGAAGAATCCTTGGGAAAACCCGGCGGCCCAGGCCTCGTCCATCGCCGGCAAGGCCAGCGACAGCACCACCCAGCGCGGCGCGGCGCCCATTGCCGCCATATCGGACAAGTTCACCGCCAGCGTCTTATGGCCCAAGGCCTCCGGCGCGACATCGGCGAAAAAATGCCGCCCTTCCACCAGCATGTCCACCGAGACATGCAGATCGCAGCCCGGCGTCGGCCGCAGGATGGCGGCGTCGTCGCCGACGCCCAGGACCGCGCCGCCGGCCGGCCGCGTGAAATAACGGCGGATCAATTCAAATTCATTCATCACGATCTTTCTGCCCGGCCGATATGAAAACACCCGCGGCAGCGGGTGTGTTCTGGTCTGACGGCGCCGGCGACAAGGCCTTAGTTCTGACGACGCGCCTTCTGCGACGCCACTTCGTCGGCGCGCACTTCGGCGGCCAGCTTGTCCAGCACGCCGTTGACGAACTTATGACCGTCGGTGCCGCCGAAGGTCTTGGTGATTTCAATGGCTTCGTTGATGATCACCGGATACGGGGTTTCCGGATGCTGGGTCAGTTCCAGCGCGGCCATCAACAGCACGGCGCGTTCCACCGGGCTGACTTCGTCTTCGGCGCGTTCGTAATAGTGGCCGATCTGCTTGGACAGCGCGCCCACGTCTTTCAGCACGCCGTACAGGATTTCGCGGAACAGGGCTTCATCGGCCTTGGCGAAGTATTCATTCTCGCGCAGATGCTTTTCGATCAGGGAGGCCGGACGATCCGGGTTCAGCTCCCATTCGTAAATGCCTTGGATGGCAAATTCGCGGGCGCGGCGGCGAGCGGTTTTCATAGAGGTTCCTTGTAAAGAGCGGTGAGCCGGGCACGCCCGGCTCCGGTATCTTGGCGGGAGCCGATCAGCCGCGCTGGATGCGCTTGCGCAGATTCGCCATCTCCACCGCCACGGCAGCGGCCTCGCGGCCTTTGACTTCCATGCGCACTTCGGCCTGCTCGTCGGTTTCGGTGGTCAGAATCGCGTTGGCGATCGGGATGTCGAAGTCCAGGCCGACGCGGGTCACGCCCGCGCCGGATTCGTTCGACACCAGTTCGAAATGGTAGGTTTCGCCGCGGATCACCGCTCCCAGCGCCACCAGCGCGTCGAAGCGGCCGCTCTTGGCCATGGTCTGCAACACCAGCGGCGCTTCCAGCGCGCCCGGCACCGTGGCCAGGGTCACGTCCTCGGCGGCCACGCCCAACCGGGCCAGCTCGCCCAAGCAGGCGTCGCGCAAGCCTTCGCAAACCGGGGTGTTGAAACGCGACATCACAACGCCGATTTTCAGGCCCTTGCCCGTCAGATCGGGTTCTATACGCTGGATAGCTTGAAGCATCTTGTTCCTCGCGGCGGAATCACTACGGAAAACCGGAGATTCTACCTCAATCCCCGGGCCTTAGCCATTGCGCAGCCGCTCATTCTTCATCCACGTGGAAGGCGCTCGGCTGGCAAAAGCCGGTCACTTCCAGATCGAAGCCGGTCATAGACGGCAGGCTGACCGGAGCGGTCATCAGCTTCATCTTGCCCACGCCCAGCGCCTTGAGCATTTGCGCGCCGATGCCGAAGGTCTTGCTGTCCCAACGCTGCTTCTGCTGCTCCTGACCCAGCGCGCGCTGCGCCAGCGCCTCGCCGGTTTCGTCGCGATACAAGAGCACCACCACGCCGTGACCGGCCTCCTCGATCATTTCCAAGGCATTGGGCACGGTCCAGGAGTGCTGGCTGCACAAGGGCGCCAGCACGTCGATCACCGACAAGGGCTCGTGCACGCGCACCAGGGTTTCGCGCTGCGACTGGATCTCGCCCTTGACCAGGGCCAGATGGGTGGCGCGGGTGGTGATGTCGCGGAACACGTGCAGCTCGAATGCGCCGAACGGCGTATCCACCGGCCGCTGGCCCACTTTTTCCACCAGCGATTCGGTGCGGCTGCGGTACTGGATCAGGTCGGCGATGGTGCCCACCTTCAAACCGTGCTCGCCGGCGAACTCCACCAGTTCCGGCAAGCGCGCCATGGTGCCGTCGTCGTTCATGATTTCGCAGATCACGCCGGCCGGCTCCAAGCCGGCCAGCATCGCCAAATCGCAACCGGCCTCGGTGTGGCCGGCACGGATCAGCACGCCGCCCTTTTGCGCCTTCAGCGGGAAGATGTGGCCTGGCTGCACCAGGTCCGCCGGCTTGGCCAGCCGCGCCACCGCGGCCTGCACGGTGCGAGCGCGGTCCGCAGCGGAAATACCAGTGGTCACGCCTTCGGCAGCTTCGATGGACACGGTGAAGTTGGTGCTGTACGGGGTGCCGTTATTGCTGACCATCAGCGGCAGGTTCAATTGCTGACAACGCTCCTCGGTCAAGGTCAGACAGATCAGCCCACGGCCGTGCTTGGCCATGAAGTTGATCGCCTCCGGGGTGACGAACTCCGCCGCCATCACCAGATCGCCTTCGTTCTCGCGGTCTTCGGCGTCCACCAGCACCACCATCTTGCCGGCCTTGATGTCGGCGATAACGTCCTGAATCGGGGAAATAGTCATACCGTCTTCCTTCGTAAGCACTTGTTTTTGGCGCGGGCCGCCGCCCGCCTGAATTCGTTATCAGAGCTTGTTCAAAGTCTCGCAGGCCAAGGCAAAAACAACTGAAGAGCGTATACGGCGCATCGGCATTCTGCAGCGCTAACTCGCCGTGCCGCGCCCTCGCGAAGCGCAACAGACTTTGAACCGCTTCTCAGCCGGGCAACAGGTCCAGGCTGACATAATCTCCATGGCGATGGATGTCGCCGTCGCGCAAACGCAAGGGCCGCGCGAACAAGGGCCCGTCCGTCGCCAATGTGTGAAACTCGCCGGCCTCGGCGCAAGGGTCCAAACCTTCCGCCAACATCCGGTCCACCACCTCGCGGCTCAACTCGCGACCCAGCCACTCTTCGCCGGCCAGCCTGGTGTTCACCACCACGATGCGGGCTTGGAAGCCCGCGTCGATGAATTCGCGCACCAGCTCGGCGCGCGGCTGCTGCCACAGCGGCAGCCAAGCTTGCAGGCCGGCGGCGGCACAAACCTTCTCCTCCCACTCGCGATGGGCGTCCAGATCGATGTCGCCGAACACCGCGGCCTCGCAGCCGTCGGCGCGCGCCTCCTCCAGCCGGGCGATGAACTCGGCCTCATAACCGTCCCAGCTCGCGCGGCCCACCCGCAAGGGCAGGCCCAGCGCCGCGGCTTGCAGCGCCAGCACTTCCGGACGCACCCCATGCGAGCGCGAGCGCCGGCCATCCTCGTCCATCATGGTCAGCAAGGCCTGCGGGCTGGCGCCGGCGCTCACCGCGCGCCACAAGGCCAGGCAAGAGTCCTTACCGCCGCTCCAGGAGGCCAGCACGCGCCGGCCGGCTCTGTTCACTCAGCGGCTCCGCGCTGGGCCAGCACCCGCTCCACCGTTTCCACGATGGCCTGGGTTTGCGGGTCCACTTCGATATTGATCAGATCGCCCACTTTGCGCGACTTGATGATGGTGCGCTCCAGGGTTTCCGGAATCAGATGCACGCAGAAGCGGTTGTCCGTCACCTCGCCTATGGTCAGGCTGATGCCGTCAATACCGATATAGCCCTTGGCGAACACGTATTTGATGTGTTCCGCCGGCAATTCGAACCAAACGGTGCGATTATTGGGCAGATCGATCACTCGGGACACCTTGGCCAGGCACAAGATATGGCCGGACATCGCGTGGCCGCCGATTTCATCGCCGAAACGCGCGGCGCGCTCGATATTGACCAGATCGCCCGCTTGCAGCAGGCCAAGATTGGTGACGCGCAGGGTTTCGCGCATCAGGTCGAAGGAAACTTGATCGCCGTTGATGGCGGTGACGGTAAGGCAGCAGCCGTTGTGGGCCACCGAGGCGCCCAGTTCCAGACCGGGCAACAGCGCGTCGGGCAAGCGCAGCGTATGAGTGCGGAAGTCCTGCTTCTCCGTGATGGCGATCACTTCCGCCACCCCTTGGACGATACCGGTAAACACGAAGACGCTCCTTTGCTAGGGATTCGGAGCGCCATTGTAACGCAAGGAGGGGCGCGCGGCCCCTCCTGGTCTTAAATCGGACTCAAGCTTTTTCCCGGCATTTAGAAACGCCAGGACACGCTGGTGCGGATCGCGCGCCCCATGCCCTCGGCGCCCTCGGTCAGATAGGGCTCGTATTGGACATTGAACAGATTGTCCACCGCCACACGCGCCTCAAAGCCCTTGAGACTGCCCTTGGGCTGCCAGCCCAGAGACAGGCCGAACAGCGAATAGCCGTGCTGCGCCGGATAGGCGTAGGGCGAGTCGACCAAGACACGGTCCTGCTTGCGCACGAACTTGCCCTGCCCGCTCAAGGACAGGCCGATCTTGTTCCAGCGATAGCCGAGATTGGCCACCGCCTTGCGCGGCGGAATATTGGTGATGGGCTCGTCCTTGCCCCATGGGTCCATCAGGCTATGGTTGCGCTCGCCCTTGGTGGACGACAGGGACAGGCTGCCGAACCAGCCTCCGGCCTGATAACGCCCTTCCAATTCGAAACCCTGGATCACGTAGCCGGGCATATTGCGATAGAAACCGATCACCGGCGGCAAGGGCGCGCCCGGCGCGTCTCCACGGTTTGGCCCCAGGCGCTGCGCGATGTCGTTTTTGACGGTTTGGCGATACCAGGTCACCGCCGCCGACAGATTGTCCCCGGACGTCAACACATTGCCGCGCTCGTACTCCAGGCCCAGCTTGACCGCGTTCAGCGTTTCCGGCCGCAGCTGGCGGCTGCTTGCCGTCGTGCTGCCCAAAGTCTGGGTATCGTACATTTCGTCCACCGACGGCGCCCGCCAGGTGCGGGTATAGCCCGCATCCAGCGTCCAGCCCGGGCGGAAGTTCCAACGCGCGCCCAGCCGCGGCGACCAACCGGAATAAGCCAGACCGCTGTAATCATGCCCCTTGGCCGGATCGTTATACGCGGAAGCCAGATTTTCCCGCCCCTGTATCCACACATGATCGTAGCGCAGCGACGGGGTCAGCGTCAGGCTGTCCAAGGGCTGCCATTGATGCACCCAATAGGCGGATCGCACGGTTTCTTCGCCCGGCGGCTGGTAGCGCGGATTCAAATAGCCGTAGTTGTAAGCCGGATCCTTCACCTTGTCCGGGCGATAGAACAAGGCGTCCAGCGTTTTGTGCGCCCAGCTGACGCCCATCGTGACTTCCTGACGCGCCCAGCCGGAACCAAAGCGGGCGGTATTGCGCAGCTCCAGACGCCGGTCGCGCTGAGTCACCCAGCTCTCGTTCCCGAACAAGGAGGAAAAAGCGTAGATGCTGGCCGTCGGCGGCCGGGTATCGTGCTGGTAACGCCGCGACTGGGCGTAACTCAGCTGCAGATCCAGCCACGGCGAATCGCTGACAAAAGTCCAGTCCGCGCTCACCGTCTCGTTTTGCTGTTCGCGCCACACGCTCTGACGCAACCAAGCGCCTTCCCAGCCGTACTTCTTGATATCGGCCGCGCTTGGCGCGGGAATATCGCCGCGCTTGGCCGCCCACGGCGTGCGCCGCTCCTCCTCCTGGCTCACCCAGCCCAGGCGCAGCCTGTGGCCGGGCGCCGGACGCCAAGCCAGTTTCAGCATGCCGCCCTCCAGATCGTTGCCGGAAAACATCGTGCTGGAGCCGTCGCCCTTTTTGCCGTCCCCGGCGCGCGAGCGCGTCACATAGGCCAGGATGTCGGCCTTGCTGCCCGGACCGCCGGCGTAGGCGGCCAGCGACTGGCCGAACTGATTGCCGTTGTCCTGGTACATCAGCTTGGCGAAGCCGCCCACCGATTTGCCCGGCTGCAGCAACTCCGCCACGGTCTTGGTTTCCGCCTTGACCACGGCGCCAAACGCGCCGTTGCCGTAAAACGGAGAATGCCCCCCCTTCATCACTTCCACCGAGCCCAATAATTCCGGGTCGATGAAAGACGTCCCCTGCTGGTATTTGTCGAAGCCTTGCGGCGCGCCGTCCAGGGACACTTGCACATGCTCGACCGACTCGAAGCCCCAGACATTGATAGTCTGGCCCCCGGGGCGCTGCGAACCGCCGGCGTTGACGCCGGGCAGAGCGTCCAGCACTTCGGCCAGCGAACGGGCTTGCGGCCGCTCGATTTCTTCGCGGTCCAGCTTATTGCTGCCCACCCGCGCCTGCGGGCCGTCGGCGGTGACGTGGACGGTGTCCAGGCGCGCCGGCGCCTCGGCGGCCCAGACGCCGGGCGCGGCCAGGCAAGCCAGGCTGAGCACGAGCGCCTTGGGGCGGAAACGCGGCGGATTTTGAGCGGGGGAAATGGAATCGGGGCAAGACGAGAAAAGGTAGCAGCCAGGCATCACGGTTTTGTTATATTAATGATAATCATTCTCAATATTAACATAAAACTTCCACCTTAAGGCAAGTCCGGTAAAATAGCCGGCTTTATCGAATTCCAATACAAGCATCCCCATGTCCGCCGAACTCGCCCGCATCGCCGAAGAAGTGTCCCACCGCCGCACCTTCGCCATCATTTCCCACCCTGACGCCGGTAAGACCACGCTGACCGAAAAGCTGCTGCTGTTCTCCGGCGCCATCCAGATGGCCGGCACCGTCAAGGGCAAGAAAGGCGGCAAGTTCGCCACCTCCGACTGGATGGAGATCGAGAAGCAGCGCGGCATCTCGGTGGCCTCCTCTGTGATGCAGTTCGAATACCGCGACCACACCGTCAACCTGCTGGACACCCCGGGCCACCAGGACTTCTCCGAAGACACCTACCGCGTGCTGACGGCGGTGGACAGCGCTCTGATGGTGATAGACGCGGCCAAGGGCGTGGAGGAGCAGACCATCAAGCTGCTGAACGTCTGCCGCCTGCGCAGCACGCCCATCGTCACCTTCATGAACAAATACGACCGCGAGGTGCGCGACAGCCTGGAGCTGCTGGACGAGGTGGAAAACGTGCTGAAGATCCGCTGCGCGCCCATCACCTGGCCCATCGGCATGGGCAAGGCTTTCCGCGGCGTCTACAGCCTATTGAACGATGAAGTCATCCTGTTCGAACCGGGCGCGGAAAAACTGATCACCGACGTGGAAGTGATCAAGGGCATAGACAATCCCCGCCTGGATCAGCTGTTCCCGCTGGAAATGGAACAACTGCGCATGGAGATCGAACTGGTCAAGGGCGCGTCCAACGAGTGGAATCTGGACCAGTTCCTGGCCGGCGAACTGACGCCGGTGTTCTTCGGCTCCGCCATCAACAACTTCGGCGTGCGCGAAATCCTGGACGCGCTGATCAACTGGGCGCCGGCGCCGCAGCTGCGGGACGCCACCGTGCGCGATGTCGCGCCCACCGAAGGAAAGTTCTCCGGCTTCGTGTTCAAGATCCAGGCCAATATGGATCCCAAGCACCGCGACCGCATCGCCTTCCTGCGCGTGTGTTCCGGCCAGTTCGAGCGCGGCATGAAGATGAAGCATCTGCGCCTGAACCGCGACATCGCCGCCTCCAGCGTGGTGACCTTCATGTCTCACGACCGCGAGATCGTGGAAGAAGCGTTTGCCGGCGACATCATCGGCATCCCCAACCACGGCAATATCCAGATCGGCGACAGCTTCTCCGAAGGCGAGGAACTGACCTTTACCGGCATTCCCTTCTTCGCGCCGGAACTGTTTCGTGGCGTGCGCATCAAAAACCCTTTGAAGCTGAAACAGTTGCAGAAAGGCTTGCAGCAACTGGGCGAGGAAGGCGCGGTGCAAGTATTCAAGCCGCACAGCGGCGGCGACCTGATTCTGGGCGCGGTGGGCGTGCTGCAGTTTGAAGTGGTGGCCTCGCGCCTGGCCGCCGAATACGGCGTGGACGCGATGTTCGAATCCGCCAGCATCTGGTCCGCGCGCTGGTTCAGCTGCGAGGACCGCAAAAAGCTGGACGAATTCGTCAAGGCGCTGCAGATCAACATCGCCACCGACGCCGGCGGCAACCTCGCCTACCTGGCCCCCAACCGCGTCAACCTGCAACTGACCCAGGAACGCTGGCCGGACATCGTATTCCACGAAACCCGCGAACACGCGGTCAAACTCAACGACTGAAGCTGAAACCGACGCCCGACATGGAGCCCAAGGCCACCCTATTCGACTTGATAGGCTATCTGCGCGACAACTACTCGCACGAGATAGCGCGCTCGCTGATCCTGATCGCCGCCCTGCTGATCATCCGCCTGGTGATGGACCGGCTGCTGGCGGCCAACAACAGCATAGCGATCGAGTCGAAACGGCGCTGGTCGGTGAACACCCGCAACATCCTGTTCATCTCCGGCCTGGCGGGCATCGGCCTGATCTGGGCCAGCGAGCTGCAAACCATCGCGGTGTCGATGCTGGCCTTCGCCGCCGCGCTGATCCTGGCCACCAAGGAACTGATCATGTGCCTGTCCGGCGGCCTGGTGCGCCAGACCTCCAACAGCTACAGCCTGGGCGACCACATCGAAGTGGGCGCGGTGCGCGGCCGGGTGGTGGACATCGGCCTGCTGTCCACCACGGTGATGGAGATCGGACCCAATCACAGCTCGCACCAGATGACCGGGCGCGCGCTGACCTTCCCCAACAGCCTGCTGCTGTCCACGCCGGTGATCCGCGAAAACTATATGGGCGACTATGTGATGCACATCGTCAACGTGCCCATGGCCTACACCGTGCCGCCCATCCGCGCCGAACGCCTCTTGATGGCGGCGGCGGAAGAATCCTGCCAACCCCACCTGGAAGTGGCGCGTCAGCACATGGAAGACATGGCCAAACGCAATCTGGTGGACATTCCGTCGGTGGAGCCGCGCATCGCCTTGCAGCCGGTGGATGAAAAACGCTATCAGTTGATCTTGCGCATCGCCATTCCGGCCCGAGACCGGCATCGTATCGAACAAACCATCCTGCACAGTTTTCTGGCGCAATGCTTTCCGGAGCAGAACGACGCCGCCCCGGCCTGAAGCGAAGGCGTATCGCGCGCAAATAATTAGAGCAAGAACTCCAAATTTGCGTTAGAATGGCGCATCGCGAATGTCATTGAACAGCCCAAGCGCATCATGAGCAAAAACAGAATCAAAACCTACGACCGCATCATCCAGGAGAGCCTCAAGCTGTTCAACGAACAGGGCGAGCGCAGCATCACCACCAATCACATCGCCGCGCATCTGGGCATCAGTCCAGGCAATCTGTACTACCACTTCCGCAACAAGGAAGAAATCGTCTACCAGATCTTCCTGATGTACCGCGAGTTCATCAACCAGCGTCTGGCGGTGCCGGAAAACCGCGAAATGACGGTGGACGATCTGGTCAACTACCTGGACACCGCCTTCCTGGCGATGTGGCAGTTCCGCTTCATGTTCTACGACCTGCCGGGCATGCTGGCGCGCAACCCTCAGATGCAGTCGGAGTACCACCAGTTCGTCAACACCGAGCTGAAAAACATCCTGGCCGAGCACTTTCGCGAATTCATCCGCCTGGGCCTGCTGGAAATGGACGAGGAAGACATCGAACCGGTCAGCATCAATATCTGGCTGGTGGTGAAGTTCTGGTTCGCCTTTGAACAGACCGCGCGCCCCAAGGCGCCGATCACCGAGGAATCCGGCCATCGCGGCGTGCTGCAGGTGCTGGCCCTGCTCAAGCCCTATGTGCAGGATCAGTATATGGGCGCCTTCCAGGCGCTGTGCGAGCGCCACAAAGTGTGACGACCCGCCTCCGCGAAAAGAGCAAAGCCGCGTAACCGCGGCTTTTTTCATGCGTCGGCGCTTCTAAAGCGGATTACAGGCTACGCCCCAAGGCCGCCGCCAAGGGCCGCAATTCTGCCATCAGGGCGGCCAAGCCGTCCGGCGTCAGCGCCTGATCGGCCTCGCACAAGGCGGCTTCCGGCTGCGGATGCATGTCCAGCAGCAAGCCGTCCGCGCCGGCGGCCAGCGCCGCCTTGGCCAGAGCGGGCACCAGCCAGGCTTTGCCGGCGGCGTGACTGGGATCGACGATCACCGGCAAATGGGTTTCGCGCTTGAGCAGGGGAATCGCGCTGACGTCCAACGTGGCGCGGTAGGCCGGCTCGAAGCTGCGAATGCCGCGCTCGCAGAACACGATGTTGTGGTTGCCGCCGGCGGCGATGTATTCGGCCGCCATCAGCCAGTCGCCCAAGGTCGCGGCGACGCCGCGCTTGAGGATGACCGGTTTGTTCAAACGTCCCACTTCCTTCAACAACTCCACGTTCTGCATGCTGCGCGAGCCGATCTGGATGATGTCCACGCCCTGCTCCAGAAACACGTCCAGCATGCGCACGTCGGCCAATTCGGACACCACCGGCAAACCTTCGGCGCGGCCGGCGGCGATCAACTGCTCGATGCCCTCCACGCCCAAGCCCTGGAAACCGTAAGGGCTGGGATGCTGCTTGAACACCCCGCCGTGCAGCAGCCGGCAGCCGGCGGCCCGCGCCGCGGTCGCGGCCTGAGCGATTTGCGACGCCGACTCCACGGCCGACGGACCGGCGATCACCTGCAAGGCCTCGCCGCCGAAAGCCAGGCCTCGCGCCTGCACCACGCTGTTCTGCGGATGGGTTTCCCGCGACACGATGCGGTATTCCCGCACCACTCGCATCGCCCGCTCCACGCCAGGCATGGATTCAAACATTTCCGGCGACAGGCTGCGCTCGTCGCCCACCGCGCCGATGATGGTGCGTTCCGCGCCGCGCGACACATGCTCGCTGAGTCCCGCCCCGCGGATCTTGGCCACCACGGCCGCCACTTCGCTTTCCGGCGCCTGCCGGTTCATGATGATGATCATCCGCTACCCCGTTCAAAACCCTTCATCGCCGCCAGCGCCGGGCCAAACGCCGTCCCAGCCGCGACCAGAACGACGGACGCTGCGCGCCGCGCCGGAAAAAGCCGGCCAGCGCATGCGCCAGCCGCCACGGCGCCGAAGCATGCAAGCGTTCGAAAATGCGCCCGCGCCAGTAAACGAAGCCATTATACAGCCGCAGGAACCAGGCCACCCGCATCAGCGCAGGCCGGGTCAGCGCAAACAGCCGCGCCGCCAGCGCGGTGCCGCCCAGCTTGGCCAGCAGAATGATCAGCAAGCCCAGCAGCGCGTGGCCGCGTCCGATCAGGAAAAGCGCCGCCAGCTTGACCGGCAGCAGCAAGGCGGCCGGCAACGCGAACATCGCCAAGGCCGCCCACGGCGGCAAGGCGGCGATGCGCCGCTCCAGCGCCGCCAGCGGCGGCCAGGTCGCCAAGCGTCCCAGCGCCGCAGACAACTCGTCCCAGGCGTATTCCTCGAACAGGATGATCAAGGCCGCCAGCAAGGCCGGCGGCCAGGTCAACACCCGTTTCAGCCGGCGCCAGCCCAGCGCCGCCGTTTCCCTTGCGCGCATCTCGGTTTCAGCGCCGGCTCAGGCCTTGGCCAGGTCCAGCCACTTGGCCACCTCTTGCGGCCGGTAGGCGCGCATCTCCGTCAGCAGCGTGGGCAGGTCCTCGCTGATGCGGAACAGGTCCATATTGCCGGGGCGGGCGAAGCCTTCGGCCACCGCGTGCTCCATCATCCGGTGCAAGGGCTGGTAATAGCCGGCGGCGTCGAGCAGGCCCACCGGCTTGCCATGCAAGGACAGCTGGCCCCAGGTCAGGATCTCGAACAATTCGTCGAAAGTGCCGAAGCCGCCCGGCAAGGCGATGAAGCCGTCGGACAACTCCGCCATCAGCGCTTTGCGCTGATGCATGGTTTTGGTGACATGAATCTCCGTCAGGCCGGTATGCGCCACTTCCTTGGCCTTGAGAAACTCCGGAATCACGCCGACGACCTTGCCGCCGGCCGCCAGCGCGGCGTCCGCCGCCACGCCCATCAGGCCGACCTTGCCGGCGCCGTAAACCAGGGTCACGCCCTGCTCGGCCAAGGTGCGGCCAAAATCGCGCGCGGCCGCTTCGTATTCGGGCTTGGCGCCCTTATTGGAGCCGCAAAACAGACAGATGGCTTTCATTTTTATTTTTCCCCTATTGAAACATCAGCGTCAAAAACACAACGGGCCGCTGCGCGGCCCGCTTGCATCCCCCTCCGGCGCTCAAAGCACCGCGAGCGGATAAGAACCCAATACCTTGACGAAGGAAGTGCACTCGGCGAGGCCGGCCAAGGCCTGGCGCACATTGGCGTCGTCTCTATGCCCCTCCATATCGATGAAGAACACATAGTCCCACAGCCCGGCGCGCGAAGGCCGCGACTCGAACTTGCTCATGGACACGCCATTGCCGGCGATGGGCGCCAGCAGATGGTGCACCGCGCCCGGGCGGTTGGGCGCGGACACCACGACCGAAGTCTTGTCCTGACCGGTCACGCCCACGTCCTGCAGCCCCAGCACCAGGAAACGAGTGGTGTTGTTGGGCTCGTCCTCGATATTGGACGCCAGCTTCAGCAAGGCGTAGCGCTCGGCCGCGGCCTGACCGGCGATCGCCGCCGCGCCCTCGTCTTCGGCCGCCAGCCGCGCCGCTTCGGCGTTGCTGGCCACCGACACCCGCTCCACCGCCTCCGGCAGATTCTTGTTCAGCCACTCGTGGCACTGCGCCAGCGCCTGGGCGTGGGCGTACACGCGGCGGATGCCGTCCAGGCCCTCCACCTTGCGCAGCAAATGGTGATGGATGCGCAGCACCACTTCGCCGCAAATCTTCAGCGGGCTGGTCACCATCAGGTCCAACGTGCGGCCCACCGCGCCTTCGGTGGAGTTTTCCACCGGCGCCACCACGTAATCCAGGCCGCGCGACTCCACCAGGCGGAAGGCCTCGTCGATCGAGCTACAGGCCACGGTGCGCGCCGCGTGGCCGAAATGCTTGAGCGTGGCCAGCTGGCTGAACGTGCCTTCCGGCCCCAGATAGGCGATGGACAAGGGCTTTTCCAGCGCCAGGCATTCGGACATCACCTCGCGGAACAAGCGCGCCACCGACTCGCCCGGCAAGGGGCCGGGATTCAGTTCTTTGACGCGGCGCAGCACCTGCGCCTCGCGCTCGGGCCGATAAATGATGCCGCCGCCCTTGATCTCGCCGATTTCGCGCGCATGGGTGGCGCGCTGGTTAAGCAGATTGAGGATTTCCACATCGATGTTGTCGATGGCGTCGCGGTGCTGTTTAAGTAAATGTTCCGACACGGCTTCCAGTCTTTCTCTATTGCACACATCCTGTGAAGACGCGCCGCCCGGCTTGGCCGCGAGCGCGTCTCTAAACACTCAGTTTCCGCGAGATGAGCCAGGCTCGCAAGCCTTTGTCGCGAGAAAACCCAAGAGACCAGCCCGCGCTTAGAACGTGTTTACGATCTTGCGAGCTAGAGCGAGACAAGGCGAAAACGACGGAGAAAGCGGAGTGCGCCGGCATTCCAAAGACGCTCTCAACACCGTATCGCCGAAACGCCGCGGACCTTGAACCGCTTCCTAGCCAAAGCAGGTCCACACCCGGTTGGCCAGATCCACCACGAAATCCGCGCGCAGATACATCCCGGTCAGCCAGGCCAGCAGCAAGACCGCGCCGATGGAAAACAACCAGGTTCTCACGCGTCCTCCTTGGCGAAACTGGCCGACGGGGTTTCCCGCACCGGCAGATTGGCGGCGGCGGCCAGCAAACCCAGCGCTATCGCCAGCATCCACACCAGATCGTAGTTGCCGAGCAGATCGTAAAGCGCCCCGCCCAGCCACACCCCCAGGAAGCTGCCCACCTGATGCGAGAAAAACACCGCGCCGGACAACATGCCCAAGTGACGCACGCCAAACATGCCGGCGATCACCCCATTGGTCAGCGGCACCGTGGACAGCCACAGAAAGCCCATCGCCGCGGCGAACACCGCCACCGAAACGCCGCTGAGCGGCAGCAGAAGGAAGACCGCGATCACCACGCTGCGCGCCAGGTAAATGAAACTGAGCAGGCCGGGCTTGGACCAGCGGCTGCCCAGTTCGCCAAAGGCCATGGTGCCGAAGATGTTGAACAGGCCGATCAAGGCCAGCGCCAGGCTGGCGACGCCGCCGCCCAGGCCGTGGTCGCGCAGATAGGCCGGCAGATGCACGCCGATGAACACCACCTGGAAGCCGCAGACGAAATAACCGGCCATCAAGAGGCGGAAGCCGCGCTCCGCCCAGGCGGCGGCGAAGGTATCGGCCATGCTGCGCAACAAATGCGCGCTCGCAGCGCTTTGCGCCGGCCGGTCCTCGCGCGCCAGCCAGCCGGACAGCGGCAGCATCAAGGCCGCGCAGCCGGCCAGAATCAGCAAGGCCGGCAACCAGCCCAGGCCGTCGATCAAGCCCTGCTCCACCGGAATCATCGCGAACTGGCCGAAAGAGCCCGCCGCCGCGACGATGCCCATCGCCCGCGAGCGATAGGCCGGCGGCACGCTACGCGCCACCACGCCGAAAATCACGCTGTAGGTGACACAGGACAAGGCCAGGCCGAGCAGCACGCCGGCCGACAGAGAAAACAGCAAGGGCGTGCCTGAGACCGTCATCAAAGCCAGGCCGGCGACGTAAAGCAAGGCCCCGCCCAGCAACACCTTGCCGGAGCCGTGCCTATCCGCCAGCGCGCCGGCGAAGGGCTGCGCCAGGCCCCAGACCAGGTTTTGCAGGCCCAGCGCGAAGGCGAAGGCTTCCCGGCTCCAGCCGAAGGCCTGAGTCATCGGCGGCATGAAAAAGCCGAAGCCATGGCGTATGCCCATGGCCAGCGACACGATCAGGCCGCCGGTCAGCAATAATCGCTTGATGGAATCGTTCATCGCTTGTCTCCATGCGAAAGATGAGCCTGTTCAAAATCTCGCGCACCAGGGCGAGGCAAGGCCTTGCGGCTGAAAAAGCGATGAGCGGGTTTTCAACGCCCCTTTAACCATCCGTCTCGCGCTACGCGGCGGACTTTGAACAAGGACTAACAGCAGCGCGGCTGTTGTGATCAGTTGTGATCATAGGGCAAAACCAGGACGGCAAAAACAAAACCGGCCAGCGCTGGCGCCGGCCGGTGTTCGCTTCAAACCGTCAAGGACCGCGATTTAGCGCGCGGGCACCGCGGCCAGCACCGCCTTCAGCAAATGCCAGGCCTTGCCCACCGACTCCACTTCCACGCGCTCGCCCGGCGCGTGCGCGCCGCGGATATTGGGGCCGAAGGACACCATGTCCATGCCCGGATACTTGGAGCCCAGGATGCCGCACTCCAGGCCGGCGTGGATCACCTGCACCTGGGCCTCGCCGCCGAACTCGCTGGCGTAGACTTGCTGGAACAGGGCCAGCAGCTTGGATTGCGGATTAGGCGCCCAGCCCGGGTAGCCGCCTTCCATGTCCACCTGGCAGCCGGCCAGCAGGAACAGGCTTTCCACTTCGCGCGCCAGCATCCAGGTGCCGGAATCCAGCAAGGAGCGCACCATCAGGTTGGCGAACAGCTTGCCGTCCTCCAGCACCACCACGCCCAGATTGTTGGAGGTTTCCACCACGCCCTCGACGCGCTGGCTCATGCGCTTGACGCCATGCGGCGCCGCGTGCAGCGCGGCGAAGATGGCGCCTTGGTCGGCGCGCGCCAGCACCTTGTCCAGCTCAATCCGCTCCTGCACCACGGTGACGCCTTCGTCGACGCCGGCCAGTTCGAAACGCAGCAGGCTTTGGAAGGCGTCCAGCTTGGCCGCCACCTTGGCCGCGTCGGCGGCCGGGAAGGCCACGGCGGCGAAAGCCTCGCGCGACAAGGCGTTGCGCGCAGTGCCGCCCTTGAACGAGGCCACGCGCAGATCGGTTTCCGCTTCCAGTTCGCGGATCAGGCGGATCAGAATCTTGTTGGCGTTGCCGCGTCCCAGATGGATATCGGCGCCGGAATGGCCGCCGCGCAGCCCCTTGATCACCAGGCTGGCGGCCTGGTAGCCGGCGGGCAGCGTCTCGCTCGCGTAGCCGCGGCTGACGTTGACGTCCACGCCGCCGGCGCAGCCCATATAGAACTCGCCCCACTCCTCGGTATCGATATTGATCAGGTACTGGCCTTGCAGCAGGCCGGTGCCCAGACCCAGCGCGCCGCCCATGCCGGCTTCCTCGTCCAGCGTCAAGAGCACCTCGATCGGACCGTGCGGCACCTCCTCGCTATTGAGCACCGCCATGCCCAGCGCCACGCCTATGCCGTTGTCGGCGCCCAGCGTGGTGTTTTCCGCCACCAGCCAGCCGTCTTGCAGCGTCGGGCGGATCGGGTCTTTGAAGAAGTCGTGCTCGGTGCCGGTGTTGGCCTGGCACACCATGTCCAGATGGCCTTGCAGCACCACGCCGACGCGGTTTTCGTAGCCCGGGGTCGCCGGCTTGCGAATAATCAGGTTGCCCACCTCGTCCACCACGGTGTCCAGGCCGCGCAGTTCCGCCCAGCCTTTCAGGTAGTCGCGCAATTGCTGCTCATGCTTGGACGGACGCGGGATTTCACACAGGGTCTGGAAGTGCTCCCAGACGACTTTGGGTTCTAGTTCTGCAATTCGGGTCACGGAAAGTCCTCTAAATCATCAAGATGCGATAGCGGTTCGGGCTATGGCCGAACGCGCCGCGCCAGGCGCGGCGACGTTGGAATTCAGACTGTCAACTTTATCACGCCCGCATGCGCCGCGTCATGTGGGAAACTCATGCCAAAAGCGTCTAATCCGCTGAATCGCTTGACCGAAGTCATGAGTCCGCCGGCAAGCGCCGCCATGCTATTTGCCAGCTGTGACAAAGCCGCTATCCTCCGACACTGAATAATCCCCGCATCTGTTTGTCAGAGCCTGTTCAAAGGCTGGCGAGCTGGAGCGCCGCAGACTTGAACAGCATCTAAAGAAAGGCCCGCCATGCACCGTTACCCCGATCAAGACATCGCCGCCATTTACCGGGTGATAGAGCAGCGGCGCGATATGCGCCATTTTCTGCCGGACCCGGTGGACCCGGCGCTGCTGCGCCGCCTCTTGGAAGCCGCCCACCACGCGCCCAGCGTCGGCTATATGCAGCCGTGGCGCTTCATCCGCATCGCGGACCGCGGCCTGCGCGAAAAAATAGGCGCGCTGGTGGACGCGGAGCGCTTGCGCACCGCGGATCAACTGGGCGAGCGCCAGGCGGAATTCCTGCGCCTGAAAGTGGAAGGCATCCGCGACTGCGGCGAGGTGCTGGTGGCCGCCCTGATGGACGGCCGCGAACGCCATGTGTTCGGCCGCCGCACCTTGCCGGAGATGGATCTGGCCTCGGTGGCCTGCGCCATCCAGAACCTGTGGCTGGCGGCGCGCGCCGAAGGCCTGGGCATGGGCTGGGTGTCACTGTTCGACCCCGTCGCGCTCTCCGCGCTGCTGGGCATGCCGGAAGGCGCCAAGCCCATCGCCGTGCTCTGCCTCGGCCATGTCGCCGAGTTCTACGCCCAACCGATGCTGGAACAGGAAAAGTGGGCCAGCCGCCAGCCGCTGGAGCAACTGGTGTTCGAAGACCGCTGGCGCGACCATTGAGCCCCCCGCGTCGCCATGCTAGCCTGAGACGATGGAACACACTCTGTACGACTTTCTCGATCAGCACCAGATCCGCCATCAGCGCTTCGACCACCCGCCGGTCTACACCTGCGAAGAAGCCGCGCGCCTGACGCCGGGCCTGCCCGGCGCGGAATGCAAAAACCTGTTTCTATGCGACGCCAAGGGCCGCCAGCACGTGTTGCTGGCGGTGCCGGCCGACGCCGGCGTCGACATCAAGGCCCTGGGCGAGCAACTGGAGCTCAAAGGCCTGCGCTTCGCCTCGCCGGAGCGCCTGCAACGCTATCTGGGCCTGACGCCGGGCGCGGTGACGCTATTGGCCGCCTTCAACGACCGCGACCGCCAGGTCGCCGTCGTCGTCGATCAGGACTTGAGCCGCCGGGACGCCATCCTCTGCCACCCCCTGGTCAATACCAGCACGCTGGCGCTGCCGATGGCGGAGCTGATGCGCTTCCTGGACCTGACCGGCCACGCGCCGCGCATCGTCGAGGTGCCGCGCCGGCAGGAGCAAGCCGGCCGGCCCTGAGCGCCGTGGCTTGTCAAGGCCACGGCAGTTCCTGCATGATGGTCGTTTCTTTCGATTCGCCCGGATTGCAGACCCAAGCATGTCAGACATACTCAACACCATCATCGCCACCAAGCGTGAAGAAATCGCCGCCGCCTTGCGCCAGCAATCGCTGAGCGCGGTCCGCGCCGCAGCGGAAGCGCGCAGCGGCGATCGTCGCGATTTTGTCGCCGCACTGCGCGCCAAACACGCGCTGGGCCAGGCCGCGGTCATCGCCGAGATCAAAAAAGCCAGCCCGAGCAAGGGCGTGATCCGCGAGGACTTCCGTCCGGCCGACATCGCCGCCAGCTACGCCGAACACGGCGCGGCCTGCCTGTCGGTGCTGACCGACCGCCAGTATTTCCAGGGCGACGCCGCCTATCTGCAGGCCGCCCGCGCCGCCTGCCGGCTGCCGGTGCTGCGCAAGGACTTCATCGTCGACCCCTACCAGGTATACGAAGCCCGCGCGATGGGGGCCGATTGCATTCTGCTGATCGCCGCCGCGCTGGAACTGCCGCTGATGCGCGAACTGGAGGCCTTGGCGATGGAACTGGGCATGGCGGTGCTGGCCGAGGTGCACGACGCCGAGGAACTGGAACAGGCGCTGCAACTCCAAACCGAGCTGATCGGCGTCAACAACCGCAATCTGCGCAGCTTCGAAGTCAGCCTGGCCACCACGCTGAAGCTGCTGCCGCAAATCGAGAACGGCCGCATCGCCATCACCGAAAGCGGCATCGCCACCGTCGACGACGTGAGGCTGATGCGCAGCCACGAGGTGCACACCTTCCTGGTGGGCGAAGCCTTCATGCGCGAAAAAGAGCCGGGAGAAGGACTCTCCCGGCTGTTTCGAAACCCGACGGACCGCTAAAACATCGCCGGCTATTGCGGCGGGAGGAAAGCGTCCAGCCGCAATTGCTCCTGCGCATTGAAGCGTTGCGCGCGCAAGGCGGTCAGCGCCTGCTGTCTTTGCGCGGCGTCCAGACCGGGCGCCGCCCGCAAGCGCTGCGCCTCCCGTCGGTAGCCGTCTATACGCGCCTGCCACTGAGCCTGTTCGCGATCCAGCTGCGACAAACGGTCGGCGGCGGCCTGCCCCACCATGCCGGCGCGCAAGGCGTACAACTCCTGCTCGCCGCCGCCCTTCTTCCTCAGAGCCGCCTCCGCCTCCGCCAGCGCCAGATGCTTGACCGGCTCCTGCCGCGCCGCGCGCAGCTCGGCCGGCAAAGCCGTCTCCAAGGCCTTGAGCCTAGCCGCCTTCTGCTCCGCGCTCAAACCGGCGTCGGCGGCGATGTGCAGCCGCTGGACGGTGAAGTCGTCGTAAACGTCCTCATCGCCAAACAAGCCCGCCACCTCGCTTGCGGACAGGAATTGCAGACGCAACGCCCTCATCCGCTGCAAACCCTCAGCCGCGTTTCCCGCCGCCAGCTTGGTCTCGCTCAAGGCTCGCCGATAGGCGACGTAACGGTCGAACAAGGCCAAAGCCTGCCCCAAGGCCGCGGCGCCCAATTGCGATTGCAAGGCCTGCTGCACCGCCTTGCGCACCGCCGGCAAGTCCCGCTCCCCCAGCGTCGCCAACTGGTAATCGAACAAGCGCCGCAGCTCCGCGTCCACTCTCAGCGCCCCGCTCGCCTCCACGCGCGCTTGGCCATCCGCCTGGGTGCCGCGCAAGGACGGCGCCGCCGCCGGCGCGGCGACTCCGGTTTGCGCCGCCGCGTCGTCGGCTCCGGACACGCACAGCCAGCCCAGCGCGGCCAGCAGCAGCGCGCAGCCCCACCCCATCCAGGCCCGCAGCATCACAGGCCCGTGTTCTTCAGGCGATTGGCCTGCTGCCGGTACAAGCTCACCGGGCTGACCTCGAACAGGCTGACCAGACCAAAGCTCTGATTGATCTCGTTGACGTGGTTCATCCGGTAGTTATCGCGGATCACCTGACCCAGATGCGCGGAGCAGGCGCTGACCAGGCCATCGGTGGGCGTGGAGCCGAAGGCCAGGCCCAGCACGCCCATCGGCACCGACAGCGGATCCAGCACATTGGTGACGGTGGCCGAACCGGTCCATGAATAGTAGCGGATGCCGTTGACCTGATAATCGCCCTCGCCGCAAGCGCTGGTCGGCACCCCTTGCGGGAATTTGGCGCTGAAGGCGGAGGCTCCCGCCGTGGTCAGGGAATCCAACGCGCCCACCGGATATTGCGGCTGCCCGGTGGTGCCGGCGAAGAACTGCATCACCGCGGTCAAGGCCTTGGCCACCGCGGACGCCACCGCCTCGGACACCGATCCCGGAGGCGCGACGCCGCGCACGATGTCGGCCACCGCCGACCCCTTGTTGACCCCGCCCACCGAAGTGACCGAAGCCACCAGGTCCGGCCGCACCCCGGCCACGTAGCGCGCCGTGGGCGCGCCCTGGCTATGGCCGATCAGATTGACCTTGGCGGCGCCGGTGATGGCGATGATTTTTTGCACCTGCTGCAGCAACTGCTCGCCGCGCGCCTCATTGCTGTTCAGCGCGGACACCTCAGCCACGAACACCTGCGCGCCGTCGGCGCGCAAGGCCGCCGGCACTTGATAAAAATAATCCACTCCCAACAACTGGCCAAAACCGAACAAGCCATGCACCAGCACGATGGGGTAGCGCGTCTGGGTATAGCCGCCGGCGGCGTGGGCGGCGGACAGGGGCAACAGCAGGCCCAGACACAGCAATGCTCCGTGTAACAACTTCTTCATGGTGTTTCTCCTCTAGTTGATCAATGCGGGCTGAGTAATTGCTCTTATTTGCATGCCCAAGATTGGTAATAGGAGAAAGCGGTCCAAAACACCAGAATTATTCAAACGTTTGTATTTTTACGTCACATATCAACAACAGAAAATACAAGAACTTAAAATTCAACCGTCCGAAAGATCGATAAGCGTGGGCCGGAGCAGCCGTTCGCCCCCACCAGGCCAATAAAAACAAAACGCTATATGGCGGCTGCCATATAGCGTTTTTAGTTTGATGAGCCTCAGGCCCAAGCCACAATCGACTCAGTAGTCGGACCCCAGATACAGATAGGCGGTGGGTTTGCCGCCCTTGGCGGTGCCGACGCCAAGGAAGAACGGCCCGATGATGGTGTCCGCGGCGAGGAAGACCGAGCCGGCGGGAATCCAATCGGTGTTTTGCGATACCGAGTCGTCAAAGCTGATACGCCCCCAAATCTTGCCCAGCTCCATCGAAACGCCGGCGTAGACGCCGGAACCAATTGCCGACGGCAGGCTGGACGCTCGCCAATACAGCATCGAGCGGAACAGCGACGAGCGAATGCCCACCAATTCGGAATCCTGATAACCGCTCAGATTCAAGAAGCCGCCCAGCGATCTGGGCAAGGTCTGGGTACCCTCTCTGTTGTCGAGATTCAAAGCGCCCTTGTTCTTGGCGGTCAAGCGCATCGTCACGCTGCCCAGTGTCTTGACATACTCCATGGCCGTATCGTAGTTGGTCAGATTGACATCGCTGCCCCAGGACGGAATGCTCTTGGTCACCCGGCCGCTAAAGAAATACCCGGCACGCGGCCAGCGCGGATTGTCGAACTGATCCACCACCAGGCTAGTGCTGATCCCGGTATCCCTATAATTGAACGGCGCCACACCAGAAGCCCATGTCACACGCGAGCCAAAGTGATTATCGTCCCGGTACGCACCAATCCTCCACTCGCCGTAACGCCCCAAGGCCACGCCGCCATCCAGACGCACGCTGCCCACATCATTGTTCCACGCCATATTCAGCGTATGGTCAGCGTTATAAATCGACAAAAAATCCTGTCGATACCCAAAGGACGCCGCGCCGAACACCGGGCTGCCCTCGTACAGCGGCTGGTACCACTCAGTCTTGAACAGCTTGTTCTGGCCGATGGACACATCGTTGCGCCAGGCGCCGCCGGCGCTATTGGCATTGCGCCATTCATGCGAAGCCAAAAAGTTGAAATTGCTCTCGCCCGGCGTCGCGCTGCTGAGATTCAGGCCGAAGCGCAGGAAGTTAGGGCCTATGCTGCGCTCCAGCGGCGACACCGTCATCACATTGCGGCCGGACACACTGTCCACGCGGTAGGTCAACCGGTCGTAGTCGCCGCCGGCGAACACACCGCGCAGACGGGTCTGAGCGCTGCTGATCGGCTCCACCACCGAGGAGAAAGCCAGCGATTTGGCCAGTTGCTCCGGCTTGGTGAACTGGCCGGGCTTGCCTTCCACCTGAATCTTGTCGATCAAGGGGAAGTGCGGCCGCTCCAAACGGCGCTTCCACGCCGCGTACTCTTCTTCCGACACCGAATAGGCCGACAGCTGCTTGGCCAGAGCCTTGGCCGCCTCCTCGCCGCGCTGGGTGATTGCCTGGTGTTCGCTGAAAGAGGCCGCGGTATAGCCGCTCAAATCCGGCTTGATCACCAGATCGCGCTTATCCAGCTTCCGCAACTGCTCCTTGGCATTGCGGCTGACCATCAGATTGGAAGTCTGCGCCACCACATCGAACAGGCTGTTGATCTCTTTCGCCTTCATCAGCGGCGTGGACACGTCGACGACGATCACCCGATCGGCGCAGCGGCCTTTGACATCCTGAATCGGCAGATTGCGTGCCAGGCCGCCGTCCACCAGCAGGCGGCCATCGTCGTCTTCTATCAGATCGAACAAGCCCGGCACCGCCATGCTGGCGCGCAGCGCGCGCGCCAGCGAGCCCTGCGCGAACACCACCGGTTCACCGGTGGCCAGATCGGTGGCCACCGCGCGAAACGGGATCGGCAACTGATCAAAACTGCCCACCACGCGATCACGCGTCAGCTTGTGGATGTACAGCTCGATTTCCTGCGAATTGATCGCACTACGCGGCACTTTCAGGCCGTCCTTCTTCAAGCCAAAGGTAACGTCCAGATAGTTCTTGTAATCGTCGCGCTTGCGATCGTAGGGCACGTCCGCCCGCGTCGGCTTGCCGGAGAGCAAGGCGTCCCAATCGGCGGCGTCGAACTCGTGCTCCATCTGCGCCAAAGGCAGCCCATTCGCATAAATACCACCAATCAGGGCGCCGGCGCTGGTCCCCGCGATACAGGCGATGGGAATCCGCAAACGCTCCAGCTCCTTCAGCACCCCCAGGTGGGCGAAACCGCGCGCGCCGCCGCCACCCAGTACCAAACCCACGCCTTGCGGCGGATATGCGCCAAGCTCTTCCCCGTTGCCCGCCCAGGCCGTTTGCGACAAAACCCCGAGCAACAGCAGCGATGTCAGCCGCTGTCGCCGATTCCAGCGATTGTTATTTGTAAGCATATGGGTAAATAATGAGAATTACCGTTTCACCCACGCCTGTGCGTGGCGTAAGATATAGCGATATGCCAATGAAAACATAATTTCCTATAAAGCCGGGCTAAATGTTTGACTTCAAATCACTAGTCAGTTCCCTACTGAACAAAAACACGACTGCCTCCGAAGTGGCGCAGTCTGCAACGCTATTAGTGCGCGACCTGCCTGAAACCGAGTATTTCGGCGCCTTGGTGGAAATCATCAAAGCCGTCGCCAAAATCAATACCGACACCGATATCTCGCTGAAAGAGCGCGTCAAGACCCTGGTCTACGTCGACGACAAGGCCAACAACATCCATCGCCAGCTGTGCCGGGACTATTTGCAGTCCAAAGGCGGCAGCAAAGGCTATCTGCCCACCATCCTCGCCTACTGGCACGAGCTGTCCTCCGCCTACCAGATCTGCCTGAGACTGTACAAAAGCCACCCCAACGCGGTGCCGGAAGACGAAATCCGCATCGTCACCATCCGCGGCCTGCATCATCAGATGCGGCTGATCGCCTGGAACTCCCTGCGCTATCTGAAGCCGGAAGGCGCCGCCTGGCAAAACGGTTTCCGCTTTTTCAGCCAGGCGGAGGAAAGCGGTTTTTCCCGGCACCCGATCAAGCTTTATCTGAACAGCCCGGACGAATTCAGCTGTGAACAACTACTGATCCAGGCCGGCATGCTCTTCCTGGCGCAGACCGACAATATGCTGCACAAGGAGATCATCGCGGTAGACCAGTTGCTGATGATGCTGAGCCAGAGCATTCCGCTGGACAAACAGCCGCCGGTGGAAGAGCCCATCTTCGTCTACAACCTGTCGATGCCCGAACCGCCGCAAGCCATGCTGCGCGGCATGGCCGGCAAATGGCACCGCTACTGGTCCGCTTACGAGATCACCAGCCGCCTGGCGGATCTGATGTTCGATCTGGACAGGCGGATCCCTCCCGCCCTGGCGGCCATGGACGGCGGGCTGGAGCGCGAGGAATGGGCCATTCTATGCGAAAAACTGGCCATTCGCTGGTCTACCGACGGCGGCAAATCGCTGCGCAAGTCGGAGCGCTCGCTGCACGCGTCCAACGCCCACGTCAGCATAGGCTTCGAACGCGTCGCCTATCAGGTCAAGGTTCAGGACGTGCCGACGCAGGATCCCGAGCGCGCCAGCGATTGGCGCATCAACGACATCAGTTCCACCGGCATGGGCCTCACCTTCATCGGCAAGGCGGTGGAACAGCTGGCCATCGGCCGCGTCATCCTGGTCAAAGCGGACAATCACCCGCAGCTGCTGGGCGTGATCCGCCGCATCCTGCGCCAAAGCAACGGCACCAAGGTGGGCATAGAAATCCTCGGACAAAACCCCGTCGGCGTATCGCTACTGGACCCCGAGCACTCGGAATCCCCGCCCTCCACCGCCATCTACATCACCCAGCCCAACTCCCGCAAAGGCCAGCGCTACTTCCTGATGCCCAAGGCCCTGACGCTGCCGGACAAGCAATTGGTGCTAGCGGCGCAAGGCAAGTCTTACCAGATTCGCCTCAAAACCCCGCAGCACGAATACGAGGACTGCAGCCACAGCGACTTCGACACGCTGTCCAAGGTGGACTAAGCCCCGCCCTCCGCCGCACGGCGGGCAATAAAAAACCGGCTCGCCATGGCGAGCCGGTTTTTTTACGCGAGAACCGTCCCGCTTACAAGACTTCGATGATGCCGGCGGCGCCCATGCCGGTGCCGATGCACATGGTCACCATGCCGTAGCCCTTCTGGCCGGCGTCGCGCATGCCGTGCACCAAGGTGGCGGTGCGGATGGCGCCGGTGGCGCCCAGCGGGTGACCCAGAGCGATGGCGCCGCCATGCGGGTTGACCTTGGAGGTATCCAGCTCCAGATCGCGGATCACCGCCAAAGCCTGTGCCGCAAACGCCTCGTTCAGTTCGATCCACTTCAGGTCGTCCTGCTTCAGGCCCGCCTGGCTCAAAGCGGCCGGGATCGCCTCTTTCGGACCAATGCCCATGATTTCCGGCGGCACGCCCTTGACCGCGAAAGTGACGTAGCGGCCCAGCGGAGTCAGATTGAACTCCTTGAGCACGCGCTCGGACACCAGAATCACCGCGCCGGCGCCGTCGGACATCTGCGAGGAATTGCCGGCGGTGACCGAACCCTTGGCGTCGAACACCGTTTTCAGCTTGGCTAGGCCTTCCAGCGTGGTCTCGCGGCGCGGGCCTTCGTCGGTGTCCAGCACGCGGGTCTTGACCGCCACTTCGCCGGTTTCCAGATTGGGCGTGCGGTAGGTCGCCTCCAGCGGCGTGATCTCGCTCTTGAACTTGCCGCCGTCGATCGCGGCCAGCGCGCGGCGGTGCGATTCCACCGCGAACGCGTCCTGGTCTTCGCGCGACACGCCCCACTGCTGCGCCACTTTTTCGGCGGTCAGGCCCATGCCGTAAGCGATGCCGTAGTTTTCATCCTTGGCGAAGATTTCCGGGTTCAGCGACACCTTGTTGCCCATCATAGGCACCAGCGACATCGACTCGGCGCCCGCGGCGATCACCACGTCGGCCTCGCCCAGGCGGATACGGTCGGCGGCCATCTGCACCGCGTTGATGCCCGACGAGCAGTAACGGTTGATGGTGATGCCGCCCACGGTATTGGGCAGGCCGGCCAGCAACACGCCGATACGCGCCATGTTCAGACCCTGTTCCGCTTCCGGGAAGGCGCAGCCCACCACGCAGTCGGAAATCAGCTTCGGATCCAGATTAGGCACCTGGGCCAGCGCGCCGGTGATCACGTGCGCCAGCATATCGTCCGGACGCACATGACGCATCATGCCGCGCGGCGCCTTGCCCACCGGCGTGCGGGTGACGGCGACGATGTAAGCTTCTTGTACTTGCTTAACCATTCTTTTGCTCCTTCGCGACCAGCGGCCAGGTCTTCATACCTGCCGCCAGCCTTTGCATTCTTGGATTTGCGAACCGTTCACAAGCGCCTGAGGCAAGGCGCGCCGACGCAGACAGTACATCTTGTACGGCAAGTCGGCGCAACGCAGCATCAGACGCCTTGTGGGCGGTTCGTATTAGTTGCGCAGCGGCTTGCCGGTGGTCAACATATTGGCGATGCGATCCTGGGTCTTGGAGTTCTTCAGCAAGGTCATGAAGGCCTTGCGCTCCAGATCCAGAATCCACTGCTCGTTGACCAGGGTGCCGGCTTCGACGTCGCCGCCGGTCATCACGTCGGCGATCAGGCCGGCGATGAAGAAGTCATGCTTGGAAATGAAGTTGCCTTCCAGCATGTTCACCAACTGGCCCTTGATGGACGCGGCGCCGCTGCGGCCGGCCACCGGGAAGCCCTTGACCTTGAGCGGCGGACGGTAGCCGGCTTCGGCCAGTGCGATCGCCTGCTGTTTGGCCACGTGCAACAACTCGTAAGCGTTGAACACCACCGGGTCGCCGTTGCGGAAGAAGCCGATTTCCTGCGCTTCGAAGCCGCTGGTGGCCACTTTGGCGGTGGCGATGGCCATGAAGTAGTCCTTCAGCGCGGCCAGCACGTCGCCGCGCGCCTCCTGAGCGGCGCGCAGGGCGAATTCTTTGCAGCCGCCGCCGCCCGGCAGCAGGCCGACGCCCACTTCCACCAGGCCGACATAGGACTCCAGCGCCGCCACGGTCTTGTCGCAGTGCATCGCGAATTCGCAGCCGCCGCCGAACACATAGCCCTGGGTCGCCGCCACCGTCGGCACCTGGCAATAGCGCAGGCGCATCGAGGTTTCCTGGAAGCGGCGCACCGTCGCGTCGATCGCGTCCCAATCGCCCATCATGAAGGCCGGCATCATAGACTGCAGATCGGCGCCGACGGAGAACGGCTCCTCGGTCTGCCAGATCACCAGGCCCTTGAAGCGGTCTTCGGCGATGTCGACGGCCTTGTTCAGACCCTCGATCACGGCCGGGCCGATCGCATGCGCCTTGGACTTGAACGACACCACCAGCACTTCGTCGCCCGTGGTGAAGGCGCGCACGCCCTCGTTTTCGAACACGGTTTCGCCCAGCGGCGGCGCCGCCTCGCCCAGCACCTTGGCCGGCGCCAGCTGACGCTGGTACACGTCCAGCGTGGAGCGGCCCACCAGCTTGTTGCCGGCCGGATCGTAAGAGCCTTCGGCGAAGTGCACGCCGGCGCGGTCGCCCTGCAGCACCCAGGCCGGCAGCGCGGCGGCGCTCAGCGCCTTGCCGGCTTTCACGTCCTCGTCCAGCCACTTGGCCACTTGCTGCCAGCCGGCGGCCTGCCAGGTTTCAAACGGACCCACGCTCCAGCCGAAGCCCCAGCGGATGGCGAAGTCGACGTCGCGCGCGCTATTGGCGATATCGGCCAGATGGTGGGAAATGTAATGGAACACATCGCGGAAACACGCCCACAGGAATTGCGCCTGCGGATGGCTGCTCTCGCGCAGTTTCTGGAATTTTTCCGCCGGATTGGCGATCTTCAGGATTTCCTTGACCGCGTCGTCGCCCTTCTCGCCGGAGCCGACGTACTCGCCCTTGGCCGGGTCCAGCACCAACATGCGCTTGCCGTCTTTCTTATAGATGCCGGCCTTGGTCTTGGCGCCCAGCGCGCCGGCGGCGATCAGCTTCTGCATCCATTCCGGAGTCTGGAACAGGCCGTGCCACGGGTCTTGCGGCAGGGTGTCCTGCATGGTTTTGACCACGTGGGCGAAAGTGTCCAGACCCACCACGTCGGCGGTGCGGAAGGTGGCCGATTTAGGGCGGCCCAGACGCGGACCGGTCAGGTCGTCCACCACGTCGAAGCGGATGCCGAACTTGTCGGCGTTGGCGATGGTGGCCAGCATCGAGAATACGCCGATGCGGTTGGCGACGAAGTTGGGGGTGTCCTTGGCGCGAACCACGCCCTTGCCCAGGCTGGACACCAGGAAGCGCTCCAGATTATCCAGGATGTGCGCGTCCGAGGTCAGGCAGGGAATGATTTCCACCAGATGCATATAGCGCGGCGGATTGAAGAAGTGCACGCCGCAGAAACGCGGGCGCACATTGTCCGGGCAGCTTTGCGCCAGCGTGTTGATCGACAGGCCGGACGTATTGGTGGCGAAAATGGTGTGTTCGCCCAGGTGCGGCGCCACTTTGTGGTACAGATCCGCTTTCCAGTCCATGCGCTCGGCGATGGCTTCGATCACCAGGTCGCAATCCTTCAAGAGGTGCAGGTGGTCGTCGTAGTTGGCCGGCTGAATGTGGTTGACGGCATCCTTATTGGCCAAGGGAGCCGGCTTCTGCTTTTTCAAGCCTTCCAGCGCCTTGAGCACGATGCCGTTCTTGTCGCCTTCCTTGGCGGGCAAGTCGAACAGGATGGTCGGAACTTTGGCATTCACCAGATGGGCGGCGATTTGAGCCCCCATCACGCCAGCGCCTAACACGGCTACCTTGCGTACGTTGAACTTGGTTTGAGACATGGTTTCCTCGTTTTGTTGAAACACAACATGAGACAGGCCCCTCTCGCCTGCTCAGCCTGCCTCAAGGACGGGCGTTGTTCGTCCTTGCGCTGAGTCGGCGGCGCGCCGCCGCTGCAGCCGGCACAACTCGGCCGGCCGGGAGAATGATTATGATGAAGCCCGGCCCGCCCGGAAGCCTGGCGAGAGATGGTTTTCCCACCGCCGCGGACATCCGTCAATCTACTGAAAAACCGCGCCGGCAGCCACTATCGCGGCGGATCAAGCGCAGCTGGAAAAGATCTGCATTGAAAAATATCAAACACTCGCTTTTCTCTCAAATAAGTCTAACCCAATTTGGGCAAAAAAACAGGGGGTTCATGGAAAAATAGAGAGAGAAAACAAGCGGAAAAACCGGCGCGGCGCAGACGCAAAAGCCGGGCGAGCGCCACCGCGCCCGCCCGACCCGAAATCCGCGCGCCCAAAGGCGCCGATTCAATTAAAACCGATAGTTGTACTGCAGACCGATCAACTGCAGATAGGTCTTGTAGCTGCCTTTGACCGTGCCGCCGTTGCCGGTGCACGCCGCGCCTGTTGTCGGGCTCTTGCCCGCCGGGCTGCAGCCGTCGGTATAGTTCACATTGGCATTGGTAAAGTTGATGAAGCTATAGGCGACGTCGACCGAGCTTTGCTTATTGATCTTGTAGTTTGCGCCCAGCGACAGCCACAGGCGGTCGCTATCCGGCAGCGCCGGGTGACGATCTTTGTCGGACTGCAGCGGCGATTGCTCCCAAGCCACGCCGCCGCGGAACAGCCAGGCATCGCTGTACTGGTAGTTGGCGCCCAAGGACACGCGCCAGGTATCGCGCCAGTTCTGGTGAATCACCATATCGCCTTGAGCCACTCCACCCACGGTGGACTGCTGGATCACGATGTCCTTCATTTGCGAGTTGGCCACCCAGGTCACATCGCCCATCACCGCCCATTTCGGATTCAACTGATGGAAGAAGTTGGCCGATGCGGTTTCCGGCGTAGTGACATCTACCCTAGCCGAGGCATTCGGATGAGCCCCTTTAGCGAGAGTTGCTGCAGGCACCCCAGAGAGAGAGCCGGTGACATTATTAAATGTCCAAGTGGAAGAGCCACTCAGAGTATGCTTAATGCTCGAGCGATAGGCCAAACCAAACCGGGTATTCTCATCGAGGCTGAACATATAGCCGACATTCCAGCCAAACCCCCAATCATCCCCCTGAACATCGGCAAGCCCATCTCCACGAACTCCTGCCGCAGCCAGCAGGCCCGCAGCCGTATTCAGGTTACCAGGAGTCAACCCACCAGGTAGCCCACTAGCAACCTTCAAGGTCAGGCCGGAGGTTGCATCCGCCATCTGCTGCAGCTTAGCGTCCATATACTGCGCGGAGAGACCAAAGCCGAAGGAATGGCGGTCATCCAGCTTGAACGACATCGAAGGGTTGAAGTTGAACGATTGCAGATTCACACTCTTCAAGGCATAACGGCCGGCCCAGTCGAAACCATAGTCCAACTTGGCGCCATAGGGCACGAACACGCCCAAGCCCAGACTGATCTTGTCGTTCAGCTTGTGCGACAGGTAAAAGTTGGGCGCCGCCACTGCCTTGGGCGCAAAGGAACCGCCATTGCCGCCGCCAGTCGATTTGCCAAGAATATTGGTCGAACCGTTATCGGTGTACTCGGAATGCGGCACGACCAAGGTCGCGCCGCCGGAAAACTGCGTGCCCTCCAGCCGGGACAGACCGGCCGGGTTGGCGAAAATAGTGGAAGGATCGTTGGCCTCGGCGCCGTTGGCATGCGCCGTGCCCTGGCCGGACACGCTCTGCGAACCAAACTGATAACCCGAGGCCACGGCCTGGGTGGACATTAGACCGAATGTTGCGCCCATGACCATCACGGACAGGCTGAGGTGCTTGAGTTTCATGTTCTCCCTCTCTCTTTGGCGTTGCTATAGTGTTCTTAGGTGTTAGATGACCAATAACAAGCACTGGTCATATTTGATGCTACCAGAGAATTAGAGCAATTCCACAAGGTTTTGGAGTGTTTGTTCCAAACAAACGTTTAATGAGACATTTCTGCAACAAGCACGCAAAAAAGCATGGAAATACGCTAAATAACACCTAAAAGACGCGATTTTCCATCGCAATCCACCGCCACATAGGTAGCCACCACTTCGGTGATCGCCTCGTGCGAGCCATCGATGCGCTCCGCTTCGACGGTGATTTTCAGGGTGATGGATTTCTGGCCTATTCTCAGCCGTTCCACATAAAGGTCCACCACGTCGCCCAGCAGGATGGGCGCGGCGAATTGAAAGGTATTGACCGCCACCGTGGTCACAGGGCCGCGCGACAGGCGCTCGGCGTCAAGGCTGCCGGCCATGTCGATCTGATTCATCAGCCAACCGGCCTGGACTCGGCCATAAGCGTTGGTGCTGGTTGGCAGCGCGCGCACGCGCAGCGTGGGAATCCGGACTTCAGGGCGGTCCATGCTCACTCCTTTGTTCTTGTTCATCGCTCGATCTTGGCGACTTTTCATCATTTCACGCCAGCGGCCGTCTGCCAGCCGCTGGCGTGAAATGCCGGGACGGATCCCGGCAAATCTTACCCCTTACGCTCAGAAGATCAAGCGTTGCAGCAGCTTATCGTCATGTTGCTCCAGCATCTTGTCGAAATCGTCCACCATGATCACGTCGCGCTTGAGCTTGCGCGCGCGGCTGACGGCGTCGAACTCGGCCTGATTGAGCAAACCGGCCGCCAAGGCTTCCGCCAGGCGCTCGCGCGCGGTCACCGACACGAACTTGCCGTCGCGCGCCAGCTTGCGCAGCTTCTGCTCCAGCGGCTCGGTGGCCAGCACCGCCTCCAGCGCGTGCGCCAGCACGCCCACCGCATCGGTTTCCTCCTTGGGCAGATACATGCCGCGCGTCAGCCGCTCGCGGGTCGCGCCCGGCTCCATCATCGCGCGCGCCACCTGGGTGCCGACGCGGTCGGACGCCGGCTTGAGCGTCAGGCCCCACGGGAAGATCAGCTTGCGCAGCACCGCCGCCAGCATGCGGCTGGGCAAGTTGGCCAGGAAGCCGTCCATCGCCTGCTGCACATCGTACAAGGCGTTTTCCACCGACCATTGCAACACCGCCAGGTCTTCCTTGGGCGCGCCGTCGCGCTCGAAACGCTTCAGGCAGGCGGAGGCGATGTAAAGACCGGACAGCATGTCGCCCAGACGCGCGGACAGCTTCTCGCGGAACTTCAGGCTGCCGCCCAGGCTGAACATCGCCATATCGGACAACAAGGCGAAGGCGCTGGAGAAACGGGTCAGCCGGCGATAGTAGGCGCCGACTTCGCCGCCGCGCGGCGCGCCGACGAAACGGGCGCCGCTCAGACCCAGCCACAGCGAACGTACCACATTGCTGATCACGAAGTTGATGTGACCGGTAATGGCGGCGTCGAATTCCTTGCCGTCGTCGGTCATCGCCGCCTTCATTTCGCGCAGCACGAAGGGATGGCAGCGGATCGCGCCCTGGCCGTAGATGATCATCGAACGGGTCAGGATGTTGGCGCCTTCCACTGTGATGCCGATCGGAATCGCCTGATAGGCGCGCGCCAGATAGTTGCGCGGCCCCAGCACCACGGCCTTGCCGCCATGGATGTCCATCGCGTCGTTGATGGCTTTGCGCATGCGCTCGGTGTTGTGGTACTTGAGGATGGCGGACAGCACCGACGGCTTCTCGCCGGTATCGAGACCGGTCAGGGCCAGGTCCTGCGAGGCCTCCATCTGATAGGTGTAGCCGCCGATGCGCGCCATCGCCTCGTCCACGCCCTCGAACTTGCCGATTGGCAGGCCGAACTGATCGCGGATGCGCGCGTAAGCGCCGGTGACGAAGGTGCTCATCTTGCCGGATGCCACCGACATCGCCGGCAGGGAAATGCAGCGACCCACCGACAAGCACTCAACCAGCATGCGCCAGCCCTGGCCGGCGAATTCGCGGCCGCCGATGATCCAGTCCAGCGGAATGAACACGTCCTTGCCCCAGGTCGGGCCGTTCATGAAGGCGGCGCCGCCCGGGAAGTGGCGACGGCCGATGGCCACGCCCTCGTGTTCGGTGGGCACCAGCGCGCAGGTGATGCCCAGGTCTTCTTTATCGCCCAGCAGATGCTCGGGATCGTACATCTTGAACGCCAGGCCCAGGATGGTGGCCACCGGGGCCAAGGTGATCCAGCGCTTTTCCCAGCTGACGCGCAGGCCCAGCACGTCGTCGAAACGCTCGCCGGTGCGCGGATGGGTGTAGGAACCGCGGCAGACGATGCCGTAGTCGGGAATGCTGCCGGCATCCGAGCCCGCATAGGGGCTGGTCAGCGCGAAGCAGGGAATCTCCAGACCCTTGGCCAGGCGCGGCAGATAATAATCCTTCTGCTCCTCGGTGCCGTAGTGCTGCAGCAATTCGCCCGGCCCCAGAGAGTTGGGCACCATCACCGATACCGCGGCGGTGCCGCCGCGGGTGGCGATCTTGGTGACCACTTTGGCGTGAGCGTAGTTGGAGAACTCCAGACCGCCGTACTGCTTTTTGACGATCATGCCCAGGAAGCCGTTGTCCTTGATGAATTGCCACACTTCCGGCGGCAGATCCTTCAGCTCGTGGGTGATCTTCCAATCGTCAATCATCGCGCACAGCTGTTCGGTGGGGCCGTCGATGAAGGCCTGTTCTTCCGGCGTCAGCTTGGGATCGGGAAAGGACAGCAGGCGGTTCCAGTCCGGCTTGCCGGAGAACAGGTCGCGATCCCACCAGACCGTGCCGGCGTTGATGGCTTCCTGCTCGGTCTGGGACATCGCCGGCGTGATTTTCTTGAACACGCCGAACACCGGGCCGGTGAACACGGCGCGGCGCAAGGGCGGAAGATTGAGAACGGCGGCGATCACCGCGAAAACAGCCCAGGCCGCCGGCGGCAGCGGGCAATGGAAGACGAACTGGAGCGCGGCTAGCCAGGCGGCCAGCCCCACGGTCCAGGCCAGAACAGGCGCGCGGAAATACGCCAGCGCGCCCAGCAGCACGACCAGAACAACGGCAGATATCATTTTGTTTTACCCTCGTGTTGACCCTTCCATTCCGGCGGCAACAGCAAGGGACGCGGCCTTGGTCGACGCGTCCTGCCCTGCGCTCCGGAATCAGCCTTCCATGGGCGCGACCAGGCCAGCCATGACAAAGGGCACGAGGTATTTGACGATCATGTCCGGATCCCGCGCGCTGACGATCTGACTGCGAGTGAAGATCTTCAGCACATCGTTGCCGGCGAAGGCATTGAACATGACGCTGAACGCAAGATGCATTCTCCAGGCCAACTGCTCCGTGTCCAGCAAGGGCAAGGCGCGCTGAAACGCGCGACTGTAACGCTGGACAAACACGCTGTACTGCTGGGAGATGGTTTCGCGCAACAGGCGGTGGTTCTCCACCAAGGTGCGCGACAACAGGCGCACGAACATCGCCCCGCCGCGCGACGGGTCCTTGGACAGCGACAGGCAGGGCCGTATGAACGACAGCACCAAGCCTTCCACCGACAGTTTCTCCTCCGAGGCCTCCGCCTCCAGCTTGTCCAGTTCCGCCAGGCAGTCCGCTATCAGCGGGGCCAGTCTGCGCATGAACACGGACTCGAACAACGCGTCCTTGGAGCCGAAGTGGTAATTCACCGCGGCCAGGTTTACCTCGGCTTGCTGGGTGATCATGCGCAGCGAGGTCGCTTCGAAACCGTGCTCCACAAACAAGCGTTCTGCAACGTCCAGAATGCGGGTGGCGGTATCGGGGCGGCTTGCTTCCATGTTCTCCAGTGCCTTTTTTGTATTTGCTGGTTTTATGGTCTTGCTCATTTCAGCTTTCGAACAAGCGTTTCAAACTTACGTTTTAATTTGACGAATGTCAAGACATGTCTCGACGGCGCTCGGGCCAAACTCTCAGGGCGGCAACAAAAGCGGCAGTCCGTATTTTAGACTGCCGTTTGAATGAAACACATGTTGAAAGCGTTTAGTCAAGGCCGCGCGCCAAATCCCGCTTCAGATCCTCGACATGCTCCAGGCCCACCGCCACCCGCAACAGGCCTTCGACGATGCCGGCCTTGGACCTGGCTTCCGGCGTGATGCGGGCGTGGGTGGTGGACGCGGGATGCGTAATGGTGGACTTGACGTCGCCCAGATTGGCGGTGCGGGAAATCAGCTGGACCCGGTCCACCACGCGCCAGGCCTCGGCCCTGCCCCCCTTGACCACGAAGGACACCACCGCGCCGCCGCCGGTTTGCTGACGCAAGGCCAGTTCATATTGCGGATGGCTGGCCAGCCCTGGATAAAACACCCGCTCCACCGCCGGCTGCGCTTCCAGCCAGCGCGCCAACTCCAGCGCGTTGGCGCTGTGCTTTTCCATCCGCAGATGCAGGGTTTCCATGCCGGAGAGCAAAGCCCAGGCGTTGAACGGCGCCAAGGTGGGGCCGGCGGTGCGCACGTGCAGGTAGATCTGCTCGATCAGCGCGTCGCTGCCCACCACCGCGCCGCCCATCACCCGGCCATGGCCGTCCAGGTATTTGGTGGCGGAGTGCATCACCAGGTCCGCGCCCAGTTTCAGCGGCTGCTGCAAGGCCGGGGAACAGAAGCTGTTGTCCACCACCAGCAGGGCCTCATGCTGATGGGCAATAGCCGCGATGGCGGCGATGTCGGCGATTTCCGTCAGCGGATTGGACGGCGTCTCCAGAAACAACAAACGGGTATTGGGCCGCGCCGCGTCGCGCCAGGCTTGCAGGTCGGTGGCGTCGACAAAGGTGGTTTCCACGCCGAACTTGGCCAATAGGCCGGCAAACAGATTGGTGGTGGAACCGAACAGGCTTTGCGAGGACAGGATGTGATCGCCGGCCTTGAGCAAGCTCATCATGATGGCCTGGATCGCCGCCATGCCGGTGGCGGTGGCGATGGCGCGCTCGCCGCCCTCCATCAGCGCCAGCCGCTGCTGAAAGGCCGCGACGGTGGGGTTGGTGAAGCGGGAATAGGTGTAGCCGTCCAGTTCGCCCAGGAACATGGCCGCAGCCTGTTCCGCCGAATCGTAGGTGAAGCTGGAAGTCAGATGCAGGCTTTGGCTGTGCTCGCGATAATCGCTGATTTCGCGGCCGCCGCGGATTGCCTGGGTTTCCGGGTGCCAACAGGCTTGTTCGGTATTGTCGGATGCCATTGATGTTTCTCTGCGGGTGCTTCTAAGAATTTGTTCACGATCGGCTGCGCGTCATGAGACCTGGCGCGGCGAATACTGCTTCGAGAGGCTCATGCGCCGTGCGCACACTCCGCATTCCCAGCCGCAAGGCCTTGTCTCGCCTTGCCTCGCGGGAGCATGAACAGGCGCCAAGGATAAGGCCAACGGCCATATTGCCTGAAAATCCGCGGTTTGCTAAATGCCTGCCGGGCATAAAGCCGCCGGCCCGGCGGCATTAGCGCCAGCCGGCGACGGCGGCCGGCTCACTCGATCAGCAGCATATGCGCGCGCACCCAGTCGCGATCCGCCGCCTCGAAGTGCCACCACTCGGTGGCGATGCCGTTAAAGCCGGCCTGGCTCATGCAATGGCGCAACAGCTGACGGTTGGCCACTTGCGCCTCGCTCAGCCTGCCAGTCCGCAGCAGCTCCGCCTCGCGCTGCGGCTGCGCCCGTTCGGTGAAGTCGTCGAAACCGGTGCCCATGTCCAGCTCGTCCCCGTCGGCATCCTCCACGCTCAGGTCCACCGCCATGCCGAAGCTGTGGATCGAACCGCGCGCCGGGTCGGCGACGTAGATGCGCTGCGGCGTGTCCTTGACGATGTCCCACAGCACCCGCTGCACCCGCCCCGGCCTCAGCGCGTCGAAAACCAGCAAATGAAAGCCGGGACGCAGCCGGCGCAGCTCGCGCGCGGCCATGGCCAGGCCTTCGGCCGCGCGGCGGTGCAATAAGGCCGGCGCCGCCTCGCCGTAAAGGTTTCGCCCCACGAAATTGTTGGCGCAGGCATAGCGCAGGTCCAGTCTCACCCCGTCGATGTCCGCTATCGACAGGTATTCCGGATGCGCCGCCAAGTCCTCCATCCCGATCACCGCTTTCATGCTCGCCTCGCTTCCCTCGTCCATCCCCCGGCCCTCACTCCCCCGCCATCTCCCGCGCCAGCCGCTCGGCACTGCCCAGGGCCAAGGTGAAACCCAAGGCGCCGTGTCCCAGATTCAGCCACAGATTGGCCGGTCCGCCGGGCGCGCGGCCTATCAAGGGCACCCCGTCCGGCGTGGCCGGCCTCAAGCCGGCCCATTCCGCCGCCTGTTCCAGGCGGCCCGCCCGCGGCCAATCTCGCATCACTTGCCGGCGCAAGCCGGCCACGCGCCGCGGGTCCGGGCTTTCGTCATAGCCAACCAGGTCCGCCGCCGCCGCCACCCGCAGACGGCCGCCTATCGGCGCGTACAAGATCTTGCGCTCGAAATCGGTGACGCTGAGCGCGGGCAAACCCTCACCCGCCGGCATGTCCAGGCTATAGCCCTTCAGCGGGTAGAGCGGCAGCCGCAGGCCCAGTTTGCGCGCCAGCCCCGCGCCGCCGACGCCGGCGGCCAGCACCAGATGGCAGCAAGGCAGAGCGCCTCCAGGCAGCCAAACTTGCCGCACCCGCCCCTGGGCCAGTTCGAAGCCTACGACCTCCTCGCCGAAGCGGAACTCTACGTCCAGACCCTCGTCGCGCATTCTTCGCTGCATGGCCAGGCAGAACAGCCGGCAATCCGCCACCTCCTCGTCCGGGGTATGCACCCCGCCGGCCAGCGGCCCGCTCAAGCCGGCCAAGGCCGGCTCCAGCGCGCGGCAGGCGTCCGCGTCCAGCAAGCGCTGGCGCGCGCCCAGCTCGCTCAAGGCCGCCACGCCCTGTCGCGCATGCTCCAGCGCCGCGGCGCCGCGGTACAGCACCAGCTTGCCGTTGCGCCGCCAGGCGAAACCGTCCAGGCCTTCCGCGCGCAGTGCGTCCAACTGCTGGCGGCTGCTTTGCGCCAAACGCCACAATTGGGCGCTGCCGGCGCGGTTGGCCTCGCGGTTGCAGGCGCGGTAGAAGCGCCACAGCCATTTCCACTGGGCCGCGTCCCAACGCGGGCGCAAACGCATCGGCGCGTCCGCGCTCAGCAGCCAGGCCAGCGCCTTGGCCGGCACCCCGGCGTCGGCCAGCGGCGCCACATAGCTGTAGCTTAGCTGGCCACCGTTGGCGTGGCTGGCGCCGGCCGCCGCCTCGCCGCGCCGTTCCAGCACCGTGACCGGCCAGCCCGCCCGCGCCAGCCGCCACGCGCTGCACAGTCCAATCACGCCGGCGCCCACGATCAGCACCCTCGCTTCGTCCATTCCGCCCCCTCGCAAAGTCCATCAAACCCCGACGCCGGGAACCAATCGCCAAGACCTTGGACCGACAGCGGTAGATGACGGACAATTCGCCTGCCGCGAACAAGAACTCAGGATAGCGTAAATGACAAAATCGATCCTCTCCCTTTCCCTGTTGCTGGCCGGCGCTTTGCCCGCCGCCGCGCTGGCCGCCAAGCCCCTGGTCTTTTGCGCGGAAGCCGCGCCGGAAGGCTTCGACCCGGCGATGTGGGACACCGCCTCCACCTACAACATCGTCAAGCCCGTCTTTCAGGGTCTGACCGAATTCAAACGCGGCGGCGTGGCGCTGCGCCCTGGGCTGGCGGAAAGCTGGAGCGTGTCGGCGGACGGACTGGAATACACTTTCAAGCTGCGCCGCGGCGTCAAATTCCATCAAACCGATTACTTCAAGCCCAGCCGCGACTTCTCCGCCGACGACGTGGTTTTCACCGTCAACCGCTGGATCCGGCCGGAGCTGCCGTTCAACCAGGCGTTCAAGACCCCGCTGACCGGCCCGGACGGCTACGGCCTGGTCAAGCTGATAGACTCGGTGCAAAAGCTGGACCCGAACACCGTCAAGATCCGGCTGAAGGAACGCAACGCCACCTTCCTGACCTTCTTCGCGATGGGCTTCGCCGGCATGCAGTCGGCGGAGTACGCCCAGCAGTTGCTGCAGGCCGGCAAGCCCGCGCAGATCAATCTGCAGCCCATAGGCACCGGCCCCTACCGCTTCAAGAGCTACGCCAAGGACTCGACCGTGCGCTACGAGGCCAACCCCCAGTACTGGGGCGCGCCGCAGAAAACCCGCAGCCTGATTTTCGCCATCGTCACCGATCCTCAAGTGCGCATCCAGAAACTGAAAGCCAATGAATGCCAGGTGGCCGCGGCGGTGCGCGAGGCCGATCTGGACACCTTGAACGCCGACAAGAACATCAAGATCGCCGCCACCGGCGCCAGCAACATCTCCTATCTGGCCTACAATCTGAAACGGTCGCAATTCGCCAAGCGCGAAGTGCGCGTGGCGCTGGACATCGCCATCAACCGCGACGCCCTGTTCAAGGCGATGTTCCCCAAGGGCGGCGCCACCCAGGCGGTCAACCCCTACCCGCCGTCCACCTGGAGCTGGAACCCCAAAACCCGCAATGAATACAACCCGGCCAAGGCCAAGGCGCTGCTGGCCCAGGCCGGCTACCCCAACGGCTTCGCCCTCGATCTGTGGGCGCTGCCGGTGCAAAGACCGACCAACCCCAACGGCAAGCTGATGGCGCAGATGATCCAGCAGGACTGGGCCAGGATAGGCGTCAAGGCCAATATTCGATCCTACGAATGGGGCGAATACCTGAAACGCGCCGCCGCCGGCGAACACGATGTCTATATGTCCGGCCTGACCAGCAACTCCGGCGACCCGGACGATTTCCTGTGGAACTCGCTGTCCTGCAGCGTCAGCAAGGGCGGCCAGCGCTTTTGCAACCCCGAGTTCGACAAGCTGCTGCTGCTGGGCCGGCAGGCCACCGAGCAGAAGCAACGCGCCCAGTACTATTTGAAAGCCCAGGAGATTTTCAAATACGAGCGCCCCTGGATCACCATGGCCCATTCCCGCATTTACATTCCGCTGCGCAACAATGTGCAGGGTTTCGTGATGAATCCCAACGGCTCTTTCGACTTCGAGGACGTATGGCTCAAATAAACCCAAGCTGGCCGCCCTATTTCGTCAGCCACCGTTATCAGGGCTTACGGGCCGGCCCCCGCCTGATCGTCACCGCCGCCGTGCACGGCAACGAGGGCTGCGGCACGCTCGCCGTCCGCCGGCTGATGGCGGAGCTGGAACAAGGCGCGCTGACCTTGCGCGCCGGCCGGCTGACCCTGGTTCCGGTGAGCAATCCGCTGGCCTTTCAGTTGGGCCAGCGCGGCGGCGAGCGCAATCTGAACCGCCATCTCGCCCCCAGCGACGCGCCGCGCGATTACGAAGACCATGTCGCCAACTGGCTATGTCCGCTGCTGGCGGAGCACGAGGTTTTGCTGGACTTGCATTCCTTCCAGTCCCAGGGCCAGGCTTTCGTGTTCCTGGGGCCGCGCGACAACGCCGGCGAGCTGGAGCCCTTCGCCCTGGCCGCGCAAGAAGAAGCGCTGGCGCAAAGGCTGGGCGTGGCCCGCGCGGTGGACGGCTGGCTCGCCACTTACGCGCTGGGCGTGAGCCGACGCGGCAAGGCCCCGGACGGCGACGTCCGCTACGGCGTCGGCACCACCGAGTACATGCGCCAACAAGGCGGCTGGGCGCTGACGCTGGAGTGCGGCCAGCACGACGACCCGGCCGCGCCGAGCATCGCCTACCAGGCCATCGTCAACACCTTGGCTCATCTGGGCATGTTGGACGCGCCGCCGCCCGCGGCCGGCCCCTTGGAGGCGCTCAGCCTGTACGAGGTGGTGGACAAGCTCGACGACGGAGACCGCTTCGCCCGCGACTGGACCAGCTTCGACCCGGTGAGCCGAGGCGAGCTGATAGGCTGGCGCGCCGACGCCAGCCCGGTAACGGCGCTGGACGACGGCCGCATCGTCTTCCCCAACCCCCGCAGCCCTAGCGGCCAGGAGTGGTTCTATCTGGCCCGGGCGTCCTCCCGCTTTTGAGAAGCTGTTGACGATCCGCCGCGCGCAGCGAGGCGCGGCCACCGCTTCGAAATGCTCATGCGCCGCATGAGCATTTCACTTTCCAAGACCGGCTCCCAGCGCCATTCTGCACGACTCAGCATTTCCACTTAAGTATTTGTTTTTCATAAAAACCGCCATTTAGGCCAGCACGCCCCCCATCCCAACTGCTACACCGATAAGCACTGCCGCGCGGCCGGCAGCCGCTACCGCGCCCGGTCGTCCCTGGCCGTGCGTCCACCTCAAATCATTCAGCGCAAGGAAGTGAACACCATGAGCCATCTTCCCACGCATCAAACGCTGCCTTATGGCGTCGCCATTCATCAGGCGATCGCCGAAGGCAACCTGGCGCAGATGAAAACCTTGCTGGAGCAAGGCGAGCAGCATCTGCACCAATACGGCGATCTGCACGCCGCCATTGAGCAATTGAAGCTGGAAATCACTCGTCTGGAACGGCGCTGAGCGCCGCGCAGCCCGAGGCATCCCTCACCTTTAGTTTTGGAGGTCTTATGTCAGGCAATACTCAGACTGAAATCGGATTGTTCCCCGTCAGCTACCTCATCGGCAACGATCTGGCGGGCGCGCCGACGCTGCTCTTGAACCTGCTGGTGGCGCCCCCCACCCACTCGGTGACCGGCAGCGCCCACGTCGTCAACCAAAGCCTCCACCCGCCGCTGAACCTGCACTCCCATGTTCACGGCCAATACGCCTACCTGGGCGTGGTGCCGACCAGCGAGGGCCGCATCCTGATCTCCGCCCAAGGCCACAACGGCAACACCACCAACTTCAAATTGCACCTGGTGCTCAGCCACGACTGGAAAAAGGGCATCGCCAATTACAGCTATCTCGACGGCTCCACATGGGTGGAAGTGGACAATGTGCCGGCCAAGCTGAACCCGGAACTGAAATCCCGCTATTTCCCGCTGCCGCTGGAACCCGGCCCGGTGATCCTGCCCAATCCGCCCATCATGGCCCTGTACGGCGTGCCGATCCAAAGCGCCATCGCCAGCGGCGACCTGGCCCATATGAAAACCCTGGCCGCTTACGCCAAACAGCAGCTGGACGCCCAGCCGCAACTGCGCAAGGAACTGGATGCGCTGAAGGCGGAAATCACCAAGCTGGACCGCAAATAAGCAGGCGCTCGCGCCGATACCTTCCCATTCGTCAAGGAGTGCTCCATGTCAGCAACAGGATTGTTCCATGTCCGTTACCTCATTTCCCAACCGGTGCTGGGCGCGCCGGTCCTGACCCTGGACTTGCTGGTCGACACGCCGCAGAAAAAGATCAGCGGCCACGCCAGCATCACCCAGAGCGTCAGCCCGCCGCTGCAGTTCCAGGCCAATGTCTGGGGCCATTACAGCCAGGCCAAGCTGGACCCGTCGGCCGAGCATCACATCGTGCTGTCGCTGGACGGCAGCCCCAGTTCGCCCAATAGCCAGATCGCCGAAACCTTCCATCTGCAAGGCATCCTCGATCAGGACTGGCAGGACGGCCACGCCAGCTATCGCTTCTTCTACCAGGAAGCCTGGCACACCGTCGCGCACGCCATCGTCACCGAAGCGCCGGCCGTGCACCCGGAGCCGCGCGCCGGCAGCAAGCCCTATCCGCACCCCATCCCGCTGTACGCCGCCGCGCTGCAACAATCGCGCGTCAGCAGCAATCTGACGCAGATGAAGTCCTTGGCCGGCCAGGCGGAAGAGCAGCTGAAGCAGCACGACAATATCGAGGCCGCGCTGAAGCAGCTGCATGCTGAAATCGCCCGCCTCGAAGGCAGGCACTAAACCGCCCCGCCTCATCCGCGCTTGTTCAAAGCCCAGGAGCGCCCGCCGGGCGCTCCTCGCCCTCTCTCAAGGACCCGCCCATGCTAGACGACAGCCCCGCCGTCCGCCCGGCACGCTATCTGGACGACGAAGACTTCAAGCGCTACGTCCCGGTGCACGTGGTTTGGGAAATCACCCTGGCCTGCGATCTGAAATGCCTGCACTGCGGCTCCCGCGCCGGCCACCGCCGCCCCAACGAGCTGTCCACCGCCGAATGCCTGGAAGTGATAGACGCGCTGGCGGCGCTGGGCACCCGCGAAATCACCTTGATCGGCGGCGAGGCCTATCTGCGCAAGGACTGGACCCAGCTGATCCGCGCCATCCGCGGCCACGGCATGTATTGCGCGATTCAGACCGGCGGCCGCAATCTGAACCCCGCCCGGCTGCAACAGGCGATAGACGCCGGCCTCAACGGCGTCGGCGTGTCGCTGGACGGCCTCGCGCCCCTGCACGACAAGGTGCGCAATGTGCCGGGCGCTTTCGACAAGGCGGTGGACGCCCTGCGCCGCGCCAAGGCCTCCGGCCTCGCCGTCAGCGTCAACACCCAGATCGGCGCGGCCACCATGCCGGACTTGCCGGCGCTGATGGATCAGATCATCGAGCTGGGCGCCACCCACTGGCAGATCCAGCTGACGGTGGCGATGGGCAATGCGGTGGACAACGACGAACTCTTGCTGCAGCCCTACCAATTGCTGGAGCTGATGCCCTTGCTGGCGCGGCTTTACCGCGAGGGGGTGGAACGCGGCCTGTTGATGAACGTGGGCAACAATATCGGCTACTACGGCCCTTACGAGCGGCTGTGGCGCGGCTTCGGCGACGAGCGGGTGCACTGGAGCGGCTGCGCCGCCGGTCAGACCGTGCTGGCGCTGGAGGCGGACGGCACCGTCAAGGGCTGTCCCTCGCTGGCCACCGTCGGCTTTTCCGGCGGCAATGTGCGCGACATGAGCCTGGACGACATCTGGCACCACAGCGAGGGCATCCATTTCGGCCGGCTGCGCTCAGTGGACGATTTATGGGGTTATTGCCGCGGCTGCTACTACAACGACGTCTGCCGCGGCGGCTGCACCTGGACCTCCCACTCGCTGCTGGGCAAGCCCGGCAACAATCCCTACTGCCATTACCGCGCGCTGGAACTGGAAAAACAGGGCCTGCGCGAGCGCATCGTCAAACTGCAGGACGCCGCGCCGGCCTCCTTCGCCGTCGGGCGTTTCGACCTGATCACCGAGGACATCGCCAGCGGCCAGGAAGTCGGCCGCATCAGCCGCAGCGGCCAGGTGATCGCGCTGACTTGGAAAAACAAGGGCAAGACCGCGCCGCGCGAAGGCCGGCCGCCGGCCAAGCTGGCGCTGTGCCGGCAGTGCCAGCAATACATCCACCCCGACGAGACCTGTTGTCCGCACTGCGCGGCCGACGTCGCCGCCGCCGAACGCGATTACCTGCAAGAACAGGCCAAACGCCAGCAGGTAATCAACAATCTGCGCCGCCTGCTGGGTTTGCCGGACGATTAAGGCGCCGCGCCGGCGCCGAAACGCGGTTTTATGCCAAAAAACTCGGCGCCGCCGCCACGGCCATCCACTGGCCATAGCTCATTTGACGAAAATCGGTCTACAATCGCGGCTTGCCTAGCCTCACCACGCCGCCATGGGAGCCCGATGCCCGCATGAACCGTTTCGCGCCGTTCGCCCTATCCCCGGAAGCCGTCGCTTCCGCCTTGCCGGGCCCGCGTCATGAGCGATAAGCCGCGCCGTCCGTCGCTGCAGGACATCGCCGACCGGGTAGGCACTTCCAAGATGACGGTCAGCCGTTATCTGCGCAACGCCAGCCTGGTGTCGGACGCCACCGGACAGCGCATCGCCGGCGCGATGGAGCAACTGGGCTATATCCCCAACCGGGTGCCGGACCTGCTGGCCCGCGCCAAAAGCCGCGCCATCGGCGTGCTCTTGCCGTCCATGTCCAATCAGGTGTTCTCCAGCCTGGTGCACGGCGTCGAAGCCATGACCCGCGAGGCCGGCTACCACACGCTTTACGGCCATTACTGCTACGACATCGAACAGGAAACCCGGCAGGTGGAGCAGCTGCTGTCCTTTCAGGTGGACGGGCTGATCCTGTGCGAAACCGTTCACTCCGAACGCACTTTACGCATGCTGCAGGTGGCGGCCATCCCGGTGGTGGAAGTGATGGAGCTGCCGACCCAGCCCATAGACCTGGCCGTGGGCCTGGACCATCAGGCCGCCGCCGAGGACATGACCCGGGCCATGATCGCGCGCGGCAAGCGGCGCATCGCCTATCTGGCCGCCCGCCTCGACCGCCGCACCCGCTTGCGCGCCGCCGGCTACCGGGCGGCGATGGAGCAGGCCGGGCTGATCCCGCTGGAGATCCAGACCGAACAACATTCCAGCTTTCAGCTTGGCGGCGAAATGCTGCGCCAGGCCATGGCCTCCGCGCCGGATCTGGACGGCGTGTTCTGCACCAACGACGACATCGCCGCCGGCGCGCTGCTGGAGGCCCAGGCCATGGGCCTGGCGGTGCCGGAGCGCATCGCCGTCGCCGGCTTCAACGCGCTGGACATCGGCGCCGCGCTGCACCCGCGGCTGGCCAGCGTGGTCACGCCGCGCGAAGCGATAGGCCGGCTGGCGGCGCAACGCCTGCTCGGCCGCATCCACGGCCAGCGTTACGCCGATCCGGTCGTGGACCTGGGCTATACCCTGAGCCTGGGCGGCAGCGTCTAAGCCGGTGCCGGAATACGACACCGGCCTCCCCGTAAAATCCCTTAGCAATCAAGCCCTCAAGCGATGACGCCGGTTCCGGATCAAGCCCGGCGCTCAAAACGCTTGCCTGCTCGCCGCAAAGCCGACATATTGTCATCGGCATGATGTTACCGGTAACAATCACGATCCGCCTTCAAACGAAAGCGACAACTCATTGGAGTGGCTTCATGAATTCCACACCACATCAGGTTTACGTGCTGATGGGCGTCTCCGGCTGCGGCAAATCGGCGCTCGCCGCGAGGCTGGCCCAACACCTGACATGCGCCGTGCTGGACGGCGATTTCCTGCATCCGCGCGCCAATATCGACAAAATGGCCGCCGGAACGCCGCTGGACGACGCCGATAGGCTGCCCTGGCTTGCCGCGCTCAGCGACGCCGCCTACGCCATGCAACGCAGCAACGCGCTGTCCATCATCGTCTGCTCCGCGCTGAAACGGCAATACCGCGATCAGTTGCGCGCCGGCAATCCCCAGCTGTCCTTCCTCTACTTGAAAGGCGATTTCGACTTGATCCTGCAACGGCTTCAAGCCCGGCAAGGCCATTTCCAGAAGGCCGATATGCTGGCCTCTCAATTCGCCGCGCTGGAAGAGCCGGGACCGGACGAGACCGACGTCCACGCCCTGGACATCCGCCCCGAGCTGGACAGCGTCGTCGCCGGCGCGCTGCGCCTGATCCAGTCCCGCCAGGAGCGCTGACATGTCCATCGCAACCCTGGTATTGACCGCGCTGGGCTCGGTCGCTCTGTTGTTGTTGCTGGTGATGAAGGCGCGCCTGCACGCCTTCATCGCGCTGATGCTGGTCTCGATCGGCGCCGGCGTGGCCTCCGGCATGCCCGTGGAGAAAATCGCCGACACCATGCAAAAAGGCATGGCCGGCACGCTGGGTTTCCTCGCCGTGGTGGTGGCCTTGGGCGCCATGTTCGGCAAGATCCTGCACGAAACCGGCGCGCTCGATCAGATCGCCGACCGGCTGCTGAGCCGCTTCGGCGAACGGCGCGCGCATTACGCGCTGGGCGTGGCCGGCCTGGTCTGCGCGTTGCCGCTGTTCTTCGACGTCGCCATCGTGCTGTTGATCGGCGTGGTGTTCGCGGTGGCGCGCCGCACCGGCGGCAATGTGGTCAAGCTGGCGGTGCCGCTGTTCGCCGGCGTGGCCGCGGCGGCGGCCTTCCTCTTGCCCGGCCCCACGCCCATGCTGCTGGCTTCGCAGATGCAGGCCGACTTCGGCTGGATGATTCTGATCGGGCTGGCGGCAGCGATTCCCGGCATGCTGCTGGCCGGACCGCTGTTCGGCAGCTTCATCAGCCGGCACGTCAGCCTGGCGCTGCCGGACGACATCAGCGAGCCGGCTCTGGACCGCGGCCGCATGCCCTCCTTCGCCTTCAGCCTGACGCTGGTGCTGTTCCCACTGGTCATGGTGGCCTGCAAGACCCTGGGCAGCCATCTGGCCGCGCCGGGCTCGGCCGTCTACCACTGGCTGCAGTTCATCGGCCACCCGTTCAGCGCCATCCTGGCCGCCTGCCTGATCGCCATCTACGGCCTGGCGATCCGCCGCGGCATGGACGCGGAACAGGTCATGCGCGTCTGCAACGCCGCGCTGCAACCGGCCGGCATCATCCTATTGGTGACCGGCGCCGGCGGCGTGTTCAAGCAGGTGCTGGTGGATTCGGGCGTGGGGCCGGCGCTGGGCAACGCGCTGATCGGCGCCGGCCTGCCCATCGCCGTCGCCTGCTTCGCGCTGGCGGCCGCGGTCAGGGTCATACAGGGCTCGGCCACCGTCGCCTGCCTGACCACGGTGGGCCTGGTGCTGCCGGCCATCGAAACCATGGGCTTGTCCGGCGCGCAGCTGGCGGCGCTGTCCATCTGCATCGCCGGCGGCTCCATCGTGCTCAGCCACGTCAACGACTCCGGCTTCTGGCTGTTCGGCAAATTCACCGGCGCCGACGAGGCTCAGACGCTGAAAACCTGGTCGCTGATGGAGACCATACTGGGCACGACCGGCGCGCTGGTCGGCATGGCGGCCTTCGCCATGCTGTGACGCGCGGCATGCGCCTTGGCAAGCATGGCCGCCGGGTACGATACTCACTGAAACACGCTTGAGTAGCCCACCGCCATGACGGACCCCCTCTGCACCACCCTGCTTGCCTTGCTGGACGACAGCGCGGTCCTGATCGCGCTGTTCGACCCGCAAGACATGCTGCGCTACGCCAACACCGCCTTTCGCCAAAGCTTCTTCCTGTCCCAAGAAGAACACCTGAGTTGGGCGGAACTCATGCGACGAAACTACCGGCAGAAGCAAGGCTCGCGGATAGAAACCGACGATATCGAAGCCTGGCTGCGCTCCGCCTGTTCGCGCCGCGGCAAACTGCCTTACCGCGCTTTCGAGGCCGATCTATGCGACGGCCGCTGGATGTGGATGACGGAAACCATGAGCGCGGACGGCTGGATGCTGTGCCAGGCCAGCGATATCACAGAACTGCGCGCCGACAAGCGCGAACTGCGCCAGGCCCGCGACGTGGCCGTGCGCGCCGCCCAGACCGACCCGATGACCGGCATCAGCAACCGCACCCATCTGATGCAGTTATTGCAACTGCTGTTGCAGCAGCGGCTTCAACACGCGGCGCCGTCCTGTCTCGCCATTCTCGATCTCGACCACTTCAAGCGCATCAACGACCTGGAGGGCCATCCGGCCGGCGACCACGTCATCTGCGGCTTCGTCCAGACCGTGCGCGCTCAGCTGCGGCAAAGAGACGGCTTCGGCCGCTTGGGCGGCGAGGAATTCATGCTGCTGCTGCCGCAAACCTCGCTGCTGGAGGCCGAGCAATGCTGTGAACGGATTCTCGCCGCCGCGCGGCTGGACCGCCCCCTGGCGGCCAAGCCCGAGCTGGGCTACACCTGCTCGATCGGGCTGACCGAGCTGCGGCCCGACGACGACATCGCCAGCTGCTACGCGCGCGCCGACGAAGCGCTGTACCACGCCAAGGGCAGCGGGCGGGATTGCGTGAGCAGCGTGCGTTAAAACCGGCTCAGTCGGCCGTGGCCAACAGCTCGGACGCCTGCCAGCGCTGGAATCGCCGCTGCGCCGCCGCCACGCTGGACGCGGTCAGCGTCAGGCCGCCGCAAGCCGGCGCCCAGTCTTCCGCGCGCTCCGGCGCGTCGTCGAAGGCCAGCAAATGCGGCGCGCCGCCGGCCGCCATGCCCGCGCCCAGCAACACCGCGCCGTCCGGATTGCCGGCGCTTTCCACCAGGCCCACCCGCCCCTCGTTCAGCAGCATCGGGAAACGATGGCTGGCCGCCACCGCCTGGCGCGCGTCGCGAGCGATCTGCAGCTTGTCCGCGTCGCCGGGCTCCAGCAATACCGGGCATGGCAGCGCCGAAGCCAGCTCCCGATGAATCTGACTCTCGATCACGGTGGGCGGCAGCAACACCGCGCTGACCAGATCGCTCAGATACGCCATCTCATTGGGCTGAATCAAGACATGCGCCAAGGGAACGCCCGCGACCAGGCATTGCAGATAAATCTTTCTTTGCTCCAACAGCGCTTGCCGTCCGCGCCCCGTCGTCGCGACGGCAAGCGGCTGGGCCAACACGCTCCAGCCCGCCTCCCGCGACAGCCAGGCGCTCAGCTGTTCAGCCTGCTCCAGCAAGGCCGGCAGCGGCAAACGCAGCAACAGCAGGCGGCGCGTCCCCGCCCCGGCTATCGCGGCCTGAGTCAGGCGGCGGCCGCGCGCCACCGTCTCCCGCGCCCTGTCGTCCGCCATCGCGTCGGCCATCAGTTCCCGCGGCGAGGGCAAGCGCAGCAAGCCCATCGGCTCCGCCGCCTGCGCACTATCGGGAACACCGTCCATGCTGTCGCTGCCTTCAAAATACATTGTCGTTCTCCATCCTGCGCCTGCCATGCAAGCGGTTCAATTGGCGGCTACGATATTTTTATTGAGAATGATTGTCAATTGCGTTTTTACCAAAATTAGTCCAATCCCTCGGCATGAGACACCGCCTCCCGCCCTTGCGCAGCATGCCAAAAAGTAGCTGAGAACGGCCTCTGGCGCGCCTTTTAGATGACGTCAACATGAGACGGCGCCGCCAAATCCGGACCTGCGCCTCCACGAAGTCCTAGAGCAAAAATGTGGAATCAATATCATCTGTACGCAATATCACCGTATTGCAATGGATAACGATTATCATTTATATTCGCCCTCGACGCTCAGACGAGCCATCCCCCACCTACCCAGTGGACTCAGGAATAGCGATGAACCAAACCTCACTCGACCCAGCCTATAGCGGCGAACACAACCTGTTGGCCGCCTACCAGGCCGATTCCGCCTTCTTCTTCGCCTCGCCATGCCACACCCTGCTGGCCGAAGGCATCCAGCAAGTGATCACCGACACCGATCCCAGCGCCGCCATCGCCGCCGCGCTGGCCGCCCAGCCGGACCCGGCTCAGGCCGTGGTCGTCGGCGCCATCCCCTTCATGCCGGAACAACAGCCGTGGTTGTTCGTGCCGCAACAAGTGCGCCGCGCCGACGCGCTGCGTCAGGAACAGCGCAGCGCCCTGCGCCAGCCCTTGCAAGCCGATTGCCAATTGACGCCGCAGCCGGCGCCGGCCGCTTACTGCCAGGGCGTCAGCGACGCGCTGGCCCGCATCGGCAGCGGCGCGCTGGACAAGGTGGTGCTGTCGCGCACCTTAGAGCTTTCCGCCAAGCAGGCCATAGACCAGCGTCAATTGCTGCTCAATCTGGCCAGCCAGAACCAGCACGGCTACACCTTCGCCGTGCAGCTGAGCGAAGACGGCGCGCCGCGCCGCGCGCTGATGGGCGCCAGCCCGGAACTGCTGCTGGCGCGCTACGGCCGGCAAGTGATCACCAATCCGCTGGCCGGCTCCGCCGCGCGCAGCCCGGACCCGGCGGAAGACCGCCGCCGCGCCGACGCGCTGCTGGAGTCCGGCAAGGACTTGTTCGAGCACAAGCTGGTGATCGACGCCGTAGTCGAGGCGCTGGCGCCGTACTGCCGCGATCTGCAAGTGCCGGCCGGCCCGTCCCTGGTCTCCACCGCCACCATGTGGCATCTGTCCACCCGCATCAGCGGCGAGCTGATCGATCCGGCGGTGGGCTCCTTCGAACTGGCGCGCGCGCTGCACCCCACCCCGGCGGTGTGCGGTTTCCCGGCGGACCCGGCGCGCAGCCTGATCCGCGAGATCGAACCCTTCGACCGCGGCTTCTTCACCGGCATGGTGGGCTGGTGCGACGGCAAGGGCGACGGCGAATGGGCGGTCACCATCCGCTGCGCCGAAATCGCCGAACGCACGCTGCGCCTGTTCGCCGGCGCCGGCATCGTCACCGGCTCGCTGCCGGAAAGCGAATTGGCCGAAACCGCGGCCAAATTCCGCACCATGCTGCGCGCAATGGGCCTGGCCGACCTGGCGGAGGCGGCATGAGCGAGCAACAACTGGACTGGACGCCGTGGCCTGAAGATTTCGCCCGCCGCTACCGCGAGGCCGGCTATTGGCAAGGCCAGACCCTGTTTTCCATGCTGGCGGCCCAGGCCGAGCAACAGCCGGAAAAGCTGGCGCTGGTGGCCGGCAAGCAGCGGCTGAACTACCGCGAGCTCAAGCTCTACGCCGAGCGCCTGGCCGCCGGTCTGTACGCCCGCGGCCTGCGTCCCGGCCAGCGTGCCGTGGTGCAGCTGCCCAATTGCGCCGAGTTCTTCATCGTCGCCTTCGCGCTGTTCCGCCTCGGCATGCTGCCGGTATTCGCTTTGCCGGCGCACCGCCGCGCCGAAGTGTCCTACTTCTGCCAGCACACCGACGCCGCGGTCTATATCTGCGCCGATCAGCACGCCGGCTTCGACTACCGCGCGCTGGCGGCCGAGCTGCTGCCGCTGGCGCCCTCGCTGCAGCAGGTGATCGTGGCTGGCGACGCCGGCGACTACACCCCGCTCAACAGCCTCTACCTGATGGACCAGCCCTTGCCGGCGGAGCCGGACCCCAGCGGCCTGGCCTTCTTCCAGCTCTCCGGCGGCAGCACCGGCGTGCCCAAGCTGATTCCGCGCACCCATGACGACTATCTGTACAGCTTCGCCGCCAGCGCCGAAATCTGCGGCCTGAGCCGCGACAGCGTCTATCTGTGCGTGCTGCCGGCCGGCCACAACTTCCCGATGAGCTCGCCCGGCAGCTTCGGCGTCTTCCACGCCGGCGGCACCGTGGTGCTGGCCTCCGGCCCCAGCGTCGACGAATCCTTCGAGCTGATCGAGACCGAGGCCGTCACCATCGCAGCCCTGGTGCCGCCGCTGGTGCCGCTGTGGCTGGACGCCGCCGCCAAGCAGCCGGGCAAGCTCGCCAGCCTGCGCCTGCTGCAAGTGGGCGGCGCCAAGTTCGGCCCCGAGCTCGCCGCCCGCGTCGAGCCCGCGCTCGGCTGCAAGCTGCAGCAGGTCTTCGGCATGGCCGAAGGCCTGGTCAACTACACCCGGCTGGACGACGGCCCGGAGCAGGTGCTGAACACACAAGGCCGGCCGATCAGCGCCGACGACGAAGTGCGCATCGTCGACGACGAGGACCAGCCGGTGGCGCCGGGCGAAGTCGGCCACCTGCTGACGCGCGGCCCCTACACCATCCGCGGCTACTGGCGCGCCGCCGACCACAATCAGCGCGCCTTCACCGCCGACGGCTTCTACCGCACCGGCGACCTGGTCAGCATGAACGCCGACGGCTATCTGACGGTGGAAGGCCGCGCCAAGGACCAGATCAACCGCGGCGGCGAGAAAATCTCCGCCGAGGAAGTGGAAAACCACCTGCTGGCCCACCCGCTGGTGCGCGACGTCGCCATCGTGGCGATGAGCGACCCCTATCTGGGCGAGCGCTCCTGCGCCTTCATCATCCCGCGCGAGCAACAGGCGATCCGCCTGCCCCAGGTGGCCGCCTTCCTGCGCGAGCGCGGCCTCGCCGCCTACAAGATTCCGGACCGGCTGGAGCTGGTCGACACCCTGCCGCAAACCAGCGTCGGCAAGGTCAGCAAGAAAACCCTGCGCCAGATGCTGGAACAGAAACTGGCCGCGCAGTCCACCCAAAGGTCACAAGCATGAGCATTCCCCGCATCGCCCCCTACGCCATCCCGTCGCAACTGCCGGACAACCGCGTCAACTGGACGGTGGCGCCGCAGCGCGCCGCGCTGCTGATCCACGACATGCAGGAATACTTCCTGGATTTCTATGACCGCGAGGCCGAGCCGGTGGCCACCGCGCTGCGCAATATCGCCGCCATCCGCGCGCGCTGCCGCGCGCTGAACATTCCGGTGTTCTACACCGCCCAGCCGGCGGAACAGGCCGACAGCGACCGCGGCCTGCTCAACGATATGTGGGGCCCCGGCCTGCCGGCGCGCCCGGAACGCCACCCCATCGTCGCCAGCCTGAGCCCGGCCGCCGACGACACCGTGCTGACCAAGTGGCGCTACAGCGCCTTCCAGCGCTCGCCCTTCCTCAACCTGCTGCGCCAGCAAGGCCGCGACCAGCTGATCATCTGCGGCATCTACGCCCACATCGGCTGCATGAGCACCGCGCTGGACGCCTTCATGTACGACATCCAGCCCTTCTTCGTCGCCGACGGCCTGGCCGACTTCTCCGCCGACCGCCACGCGATGGCGCTGGAATACGTGGCCCAGCGCTGCGGCGTGACCCTGGACAGCCAGCGTCTGCTGGGCCAGCTGGACCAGCAGGCCGCACCGGCCAGCGCCGCGCCCAGCGCGGAAGCGCTGCGCGCCGCCATCGCCGAACTGCTGCAACAGCCGGCCAGCGACATCGGCCTGGACGACAATCTGCTGGACTGGGGCCTGGACTCCATCCGCCTGATGAGCTTGCTGGAACAATGGCGCGCGCTGGGCGCGGAAATCGACTTCATCGAACTGGCGCAACAACCCACCGTCAACGCCTGGCAGGCGCTGCTGGCGCGCCAGCTGGACGGGGCCGCCGCATGAGCGCCAGCTACCCGGAATTCCACGGCCGGCTGGCCGTGGTCAGCGGCGCGGCCCAGGGCATAGGCGCGGCGCTGGCGCGCTCGCTGGCGGACCAGGGCTGCCGCGTGGCGGCGCTGGACCTGCGCGCCGACGGCCTGCAGCAGCTGGCGCTCCACGCGCCGGCCCACGCCGACGGCCGCATCATCCCGCTGCCGCTGGACATCCGCGACGGCGCGGCGGTGGAACAGGCGGTGGCCCGCATCGAGGACGAGATCGGCGCCATCGACATGCTGGCCAATGTCGCCGGCGTGCTGCGCCTGGGCACGGTGGAACAGCTCAGCGACGAGGACTGGCTGCAAAGTTTCGCGGTCAACACTCACGGCGTGTTCTTCCTCAGCCGCGCGGTGGCGCGGCGCATGCAGGCGCGCCGCCGGGGCGGCATCGTCACCGTGGGCTCCAACGCCGCCGAAGTGCCGCGCACCCAGATGGCGGCCTACGCCGCGTCCAAAGCCGCCACCACCCAGTTCAGCAAATGCCTGGGCCTGGAGCTGGCCGAGTTCGGCGTGCGTTGCAACATCGTGTCGCCCGGCTCCACCGACACCGCGATGCAGCGCCAGTTGTGGAGCGACGACGCCATCCCGCCGGCCATCCTGCAAGGCTCGCTGGAGCAGTACCGCACCGGCATCCCGCTGCAACGCATCGCCGCGCCGCAGGATGTGGCCAATGCCGCGCTGTTCCTGCTGTCGGATCAGGCGCGCCACATTACGCTGCACAATCTGTACGTGGACGGCGGCGCGACGCTGGGGATCTGAGAACCTGTTTACGATCTGCTGCGCGTCGGCGATACGGCGTTGAAACCGGATTCGAAATGCTCATGTACCGTATGTACACTCCGCTTTCTCAGCCGTTTTCGCCTTGTCTCACCTTAGCTCGCGAGATCGTAAACAGGTTCTGAACACCGATTCACGATCCGCAAAGAAAAACGGGCAAGACCATTGGTCTTGCCCGTTGTCACGTCGCCGCGCCAAGCGCTGCGCGGCTCCGGCGGATCAGTTCACCGGGCAGCGGTTGGCGGCGCGGTAATCCACCACCTTGATCTTGCCGCTGACGATGTCCTTGCGCGCCTGCAGAATCTTCTTCTCCATCTCAGGCGTGATCAGCGAACGGTTGTGCGGGTCCAGCGCCCAGTCCACGCCGTTTTCCTTCAGGCCCATCAGCTTGACGTCCGGCTTCCACGCGCCGTTCTTGGCGTCGCGCATGGTTTCGTACACCGCGTTGTCCACGCGCTTGACCATGGAGGTCAGCACCACGCCCGGCTGCAGATAGTTCTGATTGCTGTCCACGCCGATGTAGAACTTCTTGGCGCCCTTGGCCGCCTGGATCACGCCCATATTGGACAGCGCCGCCGCGGCGAACACCACGTCCACGCCGCGATCGAACTGGCTCTTGGCCAGCTCCCCGCCGCGCGCCGGGTCGTTGAAGGCGGCGTGGGTGGTGCCTATCATGTTCTGCATCACCACCGCCTTGGGATTGGCGTACTTGGCGCCCTGGGCGTAGCCGCAGCCGAAGGCGCGGATCAGCGGCACGTCCATGCCGCCCAGATAGCCCACCTTGCCGCTCTTGGACTTGAGCGCGGCGGCCATGCCCACCAGGAAGGAGCCTTCCTGCTCCTTGAAGGCGATGCTCTGCACATTCGGGCCCTTGGCCACCGAATCCACCAGGGTGAACTTCACCTTGGGGAATTCCTTGGCCACGGTCTCGATGGACTGGGTGTAGGCGAAGCCCACCGCCACCACCAGGTCGGCGCCCTTGCGCGCCATATTGCGCAGCATCTGCTCTTTCTGAGCGTCGTTGCTGACCTGGCCTTCGCGGTAGTTGATGTGGAATTCTTTCTTGAAACGTTCGGCGCCGTTGAATGCCGCTTCATTGAAGCTCTTGTCGAACTTGCCCGCCTGATCGTAGATCACGGCGACAGTGAAATCCTTGGCTGCAACCGGGCCTGCCAGCAAGATGGCAGCGGTTGCGCCTGCGATGTGTTTCAGCGCAAACGTCATGTTTTATCTTTTCTATGTGGATTACAGGCGATGCGACAGCGCCGCGGGCGGCGTTGCCGGCGCTTCAAGCGAAAGACGGAGGGGGAAACCGAGTGGACCGCGGCTGCCGGAGCAGACGGGACGAAACAGAACCACGCCGCTGCGAACCGCAGCGGATACAACGCGCCAATTGAAGCTGCCGGATTGTAGGCAGCCCGCCGCCGGCTGTAAACCGGCGTGGCCGAATCCTGCAACAACAGGTCGAAAAACGGACAGCCCGCCGTATGAGAGGCGGCACGGTGAGTGCGGCTTCGAAATGCTCATATACCAAACGTACATTCCGCTTTCTCAGCCGCGACACCTTGTCCCGCTCCGGCTCGCTAGACTTTGAACAGGCTCTGAACACTAGGGCGACGGGCCGTCGGCAACGCTCAACATACGCTCAGCGCGGAAACAGCTGGCCGATGTCCTTGGCCTCCCAGTGCGGGAAGTATTTGCGCACCAGCGCGTTCAACTCCAGCTCGAAGGCGCGCAAGCGCTGCAATTCGTCTTGCGGCGCGGCCGCCTGCTCCGTCCTGGCCGCCGTGATCATGCCGGCGCCGGCAGTGGCGTTGCTCAGCCGGTCGATCACGATGAAGCTGCCGGTGCCGCGGCAGGCGGCGTAGGCGTCTATCACCGCCGGCGCGTTCAGGCTGATCCGGCACAGCGCGATCTCGTTCAGGTGCAGCGCATCGGCCGGCTTCTGCTCCAGCGTGTTGACGTCCACCTGGTGCAGGATGGCCTCCACCCGGCCGGTGACGAATTTGCCGGCCAGCTTGAAGCCGTATTCCTTGCCGGCGCGCAAGGGCGCGTCCTGCATCCACACCAGATGCGCGTCCAGGCTGGACGCCACCGCCGGCGGCGGCTGGTCGGCGCGCACCAGCATATCGCCGCGCGACACGTCGATCTCGTCCTCCAGCGTCAATGTGATCGCCTCGCCGGCGCCGGCCGCGGCCAGTTCGCCCTCGTACGCCACCACGGCCTTGACCCTGCTGCGACGGCCGGACGGCAGCGCCAGCACCTCGTCGCCGGGGCGGACCTCGCCGGCGGCGATGGTGCCGCAAAAGCCGCGGAAGTCCAGATTGGGCCGGTTCACGTACTGCACCGGCAGGCGGAAGCCTTCCAGCGCCGCGTCGCTGCGCACTTCCACCGTTTCCAGCAGTTGCATCAGCGTCGGCCCCTGATACCAGGGCGCGCCCTCGCCGCGGCTGACCACATTGTCGCCGCGCAGCGCGGAGATCGGCACAAAGCGGATGTCCGGAATCGCCAGGCCCTCGGCGAAGGCCAGATACTCGTCGCGAATGCGCTCGAACACCGCCGGGTCGTAATCCACCAGGTCCATCTTGTTCACCGCCACGATCACGTGGCGGATGCCCAGCAGGCTGACGATGTAGCTGTGGCGGCGGGTCTGGGTCTGCACCCCGCGCCGCGCGTCGATCAGAATGATGGCCAGATTGCTGGTGGACGCGCCGGTGGCCATATTGCGGGTGTACTGCTCATGGCCCGGGCAATCGGCGATGATGAACTTGCGCTTGTCGGTGCTGAAATAGCGGTAGGCGACGTCGATGGTGATGCCCTGCTCGCGCTCCGCCTGCAAACCGTCCACCAGCAAGGCCAGGTCTATCTCCTGATCGGTGGTGTTGTATTTCTTGGAGTCGCGCTCTATCGCCGCCAGCTGATCCTCGAAGATCAGCTTGGAATCGTGCAGCAGCCGGCCGATCAAGGTGGACTTGCCGTCGTCCACGTTGCCACAGGTGATGAAGCGCAGCAGATCCTTGTTTTCGTGCTGGCGCAGGTATTCCAGGATGTCGCCGGCGATCAGATCGGATTGGTGGGTCATCAGAAATATCCTTCCATCTTTTTCTTTTCCATCGAACCGGCGCTGTCGTGGTCTATCACCCGGCCCTGACGCTCGGAAGTGCGGGTCAGCAGCATCTCCTGAATGATGTCCGGCAGCGTGGCCGCCTGCGATTCCACCGCGCCGGTCAGCGGATAACAGCCCAGGGTGCGGAAGCGGACGCGGCGGGTTTCAATGCTCGCCTTCTCCGCCGGGCTCAGATAATCCAGGATCCGCTCGTCGTCTATCATGATCAGCGTGCCGTCGCGCGCTATCACCGGCCGTTCGGCGGCGAAGTACAGCGGCACAATCTCGATGTTTTCCAGGAAGATGTATTGCCAGATGTCTAGCTCGGTCCAGTTGGACAGCGGGAACACCCGTATGCTCTCGCCCTTGTCTATCTTGCTGTTGTAGATGTTCCAGAGCTCGGGCCGCTGGTTCTTCGGGTCCCAGCGGTGGTTGCGGTCGCGGAAGGAATACACCCGCTCCTTGGCGCGGCTTTTTTCCTCGTCGCGGCGAGCGCCGCCGAAAGCGGCGTCGAAACCGTATTTGTTCAAAGCCTGCTTCAGGCCCTCGGTCTTCATCACGTCGGTGTGCTTGGCGCTGCCGGCGGTGAACGGATTGATGCCGGCGTCCACGCCCTCCTGGTTGACGTGGACGATCAGATCCCAGCCGTACTCGCGCGCCTGCTTGTCGCGCAGCGCGATCATTTCCTTGAACTTCCAGGTGGTGTCCACGTGCATCAAGGGAAACGGCGGCTTGCCCGGCGCAAACGCTTTCTTGGCCAGATGCAGCATCACCGCCGAATCCTTGCCTATCGAATACAGCATCACCGGGTTTTCGAATTCCGCGGCCACTTCGCGAATAATGTGGATAGACTCCGCTTCCAACTGCTTGAGGTGAGTCAGCCTCTGTTGACCGATGTTCATGCTTCCTGCCCATCCTGTAGATGCGCTCAAATCTACCGAAAGCCCATCGGCGCATCAAAACCGATGGGTTATATCAATATGCTCTTAGCAAATCAACAATTAGTCCAAAGGGCAATAAGAACGCCAGGACGGACGCTGCGGAATCTTCGGCCCACGCGGCAATAACTGTCTACATTAGTACAAATACGCAAGCCGCACGGAGACAGCGATGAGCCCCGCCGCAGAGCCGGAATACCAAATCGTCGCCACGCTGCACTGCCCGGACGGCCTGTCGGTGCTGCTGGCCAGCCGCGACGGCGCGGCGCTGGCGCTGGTGGAGTCCGCGTCCGAGCTGCCGGACGCGCCACCGCGCCCGGCCTTCCGCCATCCCTTGCTGCAAGCCTGGCAGGGCCAGGCCCGCCTGGACGGCAAACCCTACGCCGTCTACCGGCAGGACACGCTGCAGCCCTTGCGTCTGAAGGCGCTGGCCGCGCTGCCGCTGGCCGAGCGCATCGGCCTGGCCTGCGACATCCTGGAGCCGCTGATCCACCTGCACGCCAGCGGCAAATGCCTGGGGCGGCTCTATCCCGAAACCGTGCTCGCCGACATCCACCAGCGCGTCGCGCTGCTGGGCGAACACGCCTGCCAGGCCTTGAGCCCGGAACGGCTGCGCCAAGAGCTGTCTCAGGCCGAACAACTGCTGCGCTGGCTGATCAGCGCCGGCGCGCCGGAACGGGACTGCGATCCGGAGCTGGAGCAATGGCTGGACGCGCTGCGCGACCCGGCTGCCGACGCCGGCGCCTGTCGCCGCGCGCTGGCCGGGCTGCAGGACTGGCTGGCCCGCCATCAACGCTTCAACCGCCAGGAAGGCGGCCGCGCCGCGCTGGACCACTTGCTGCAACGCATGCGCCACGCGCCGGACTTTCCGGCGCTGTCCCAGGCCATCGCCGCGATCAACAAGAGCAACAACGCCGACAGCGAGCGCCTGCAAGCGCTGTCCAGCGCCATCCTCAAAGACGTGTCGCTGACCAATAAGCTGCTGAAAGTGGTGAATTCCGCCAATTTCAGTCAGTACGGCGGCGCGGTCAGCACCATCTCGCGCGCCATCGTGATCCTGGGCTTCGACACCATACGCAATCTGGCGCTCAGCCTGCTGCTGTTCGAACACCTGCACAACCGCGCCCACGCCGACGAGATCCGCGACGTGGCGATCAAGACCTTGTTCACCGGCCTGCTGGCCCGCTCGCTGGCGCCGGCCTGCGGTGTGCGCGAGGCGGAAGAAGCCTTGATTTGCGGCATGCTGCAAAACCTGGGCGAACTGCTGTGCGTCAACTACTTCCGCGACGAGTACCGGCAAATCCAGACGCTGATCGCCGCCGGCGCCGGCGTCGACCAGGCCGCGCACCAGACGCTGGGCGCCCATTACGCCGACCTGGGCGCCGCCACCGCCGCCTTGTGGCGTTTTCCGGAACGGATTCTGACCGGCATGGAACCGATGCCGGCCGGCGCGGTGCGCCAGCCGCAAACCGGCGAGATGCGGATGAAGGCGCTAAGCTCGCTGTGCCGCGAACTGGTCTGCCAACTGACCCAGAGCGGCATCGACCAGGCCGACGCCAGCCGCAAACTGCTGCAACGCTACAGCCGGGCGCTGGCGCTGGAGTGGGCGCCGCTGGAACGGGAACTGGCGCAGGCGCAAACCCAGCTCACCGCCTATCTGGCGGAACTGGGTCCGGAAGCCGGCCAAGGGCCGCGCTCGCAGGCCTTGCGCCAGGCCAGGCTGGACAAGAGCGCGCCGCCGCCCAGCCCCGCCGCGCCGCCGCCGCCCGCGCCGGACCCCACCCGGCTGCAGGCCACCGCCGGCTCCGCCGGCCGGATCGCCGTGCTGTCCGCCGGCGTGCAGGACATCACCAACACCCTGCTGGGCGATTACAAGCTCAATGACCTGCTGCGCATCATTCTGGAAACCATGTATCGCGGACTGGGCTTCGACCACGCGCTGATCTGCGCGCGCAGCGGGGCCGATCTGCCGCTGCAGGCGCGCTTCGGTTTCGGCGAAAAAGTGGAGTTGCTGCTGCCGGCGCTGCGCGCCGACATCGACAGCGGCGACAGCCTGTTCCGCAAGGCGCTGGAACGCAACGCCGACATGCTGATAGACGACATCGACGCGCCGGCCATCGCCCAGCACATCCCAGCCTGGTTCCGCCAGATGGGCGTCGCCCATACCTTTGTGCTGCTGCCGCTGTCCTTGGACAAACGCAAGCTGGGCATACTCTACGGCGACCGCCGCCAAGCCGGCTCGCTGGCCATCGCGCCGGAGCAGCTCAGCCTGCTGAAGACGCTGCGCAATCAGGCCTTGCTCGCCATCCGCCAGCAGCCCGCGCGCTAAGAAGCGGTGTACGATCTGCTGCGCGTCGTGAGACGTGGCACGGTGAGTACCGCTTCGAAATGCTCACGCCCCCCTTATACATTCCGCTTTCTCAGCTGCAACGCTTTGTTCCGCTCTGGCTCGCGAGGGGTTGACCCGGCGCTAAACCACCTCGCCGGCGAAACCGTCCAAGGCCTCCAGCAGGCGATCGATGTCGGCGAACTCCGCGTCCGGACACAGCAGCAACATATTGTGGAAGGGCGTGATCAGGAAACCGCGGTTGAGCAGGTAAAGATGGATCACCCGCTCCAGCTCCTCGTCCAGCATCGCCCCCGCCTCGCTGCCGTTGCGCGGCGGACGCGGGGAAAACTGGAACTCGCAGCGCGCGCCGACGCGGCTCACGCACCACGGCAGCCGCCAGCGTTCTATCCAGTCCTGCAAGCCGTCCGCCAGATGCTGGGCCAGCGCGAACATCCGCTGATAGGCGGCGTCGCTCATCACCTCGGCCAGGTTGGCGCGCATCGCCGCCGCGGCCAGCATATTGCCGCTCAAGGTGGTGCCGATGCCGGAATGACCGGGCGCGGCCGCGCGCTTGGCGCGCTGCGCCCGCTCCGCCAATTCCGCGCTGAACCCATAGACCGCGCACGGCAGGCCGCCGCCCAGCGGCTTGCCCAACACCAGCGCGTCCGGCTTCAGGCCGTAGGCCGCGCCGTAGCCGCCCGGCCCGCTGCTGATGGTGTGGGTTTCGTCCAAGAGCAGATAGCTGCCGTAGCGGCGGATCAAATCCTGGGCCTCGCTCCAGTAACCGGGATCCGGCAACACCATGCCGATATTGGTCATCACCGGCTCGGCCAGCACGCAGGCCGCCCGCTCGTCGCTGAGGGCCCGCTCCAGCGCTTCCAGATCGTTGAACTCCACCACCCTGGTATGCGCGGCCGGATCGTGGACCTGACCCAGCAGGCTGGCGCGCCGCCTGGGCCGGCCGTCGACCAGATCGACGAAGGCATCGTCCACCGTGCCGTGGTAACAGCCGTTGAACACGACGACCTGGTCCCGGCCGCTGGCGGCGCGCAGCCAGCGCAGCGCGAAGCGGTTGGCGTCGCTGGCGCTGAGGGCGAACTGCCAGTGCGACAGGCCGAAGCGCCGCACCAGTTCCTCCGCCACCCAGACCGCGTCCGGCGACGGCAGCATGGCGGTCAGGCCGCGCGCCGCCTGTTCGGCGATGGCGCGCGCCACCGGCTCCGGCGAATGGCCGAACATCGCCCCGGTGTCGCCCAGGCAGAAATCCAGGTATTCATGGCCGTCCACGTCGCGCAGCCGCGCGCCCCGGGCCTCTTCCACGTAGAGATTGAAGGGAGTGGACCAGTCCGCCATCCAGTGCAAGGGCGCGCCGAACAGCAAATGCTCGCCGCCGGCGGCGGACAGCTGCCGCGAACGCGGGCGCCGCTCGGAAAACATCGCCAGTTCCTGCCGGTGCAAGGCCTGGGCCTTGTCGAAATCGATGCCGTGACGCAAAGCCATGAAGCTCTCCTTGAAGGGGAAGACTGCGCGTCAGTATATCCAGATGCCGTCGACGGCGGCAGCGGCGCCGGCCCTCCCCGGCACAAGGAACAGCCTGAATGCGACGAAGCCCGGCCGAGGCCGGGTTTCGTCAGCGCCGCGATGGCGGCTTTACAAGGGCAGATGGCCTGCCAGAGCGTTGATTTTTTGCAGCGCGCGGCGGAAGCGGCTGTGAGCGCGGGACACGGTGGACTCGCTGATGTCCATTTGCTGGGCGGCGAAGTAGCCGGTCATGCCCTCCACCTCCATCAGCCACACCGCTTCGCGCGAGCGTTTTTTCAGGCCGATCAGATCGGCCACCTGGTTGAAATCGTCAAGCTTCATCGCGCTGTTCTCCTCAGGCGTTCGCCTTCGCATCATGACAGTCCATGCAGTGGGCGGCTTTCTCGACAATGACGTGGCCGCGCGTTTCGCGCGACATTACCAGTATAGGGGCTTGCAAAAAAAATGCAGGCAGCGCTCCGTGTAAATACGCAGTCGCCGCCTATTGCGCTGGCGTGGACGCAACAGGCCTCAAGCCTGCCGCATCCAGCGCAGCACGCCGCCGGCGGCGGCGCGCCCGGTGGAGAAGCAGGCGGTCAGCAGATAACCGCCGGTGGGCGCTTCCCAATCTAGCATCTCCCCTGCGCAGAACACGCCGGGCATCGCCTGCAACATCAGATTGTCGTCCAACGCGCCGAAGGTCACGCCGCCGGCGGTGCTGATCGCCTCGTCCAGCGGCCGCGGCGCCAGCAAGCGCAACGGCAAGGCCTTGATGCCCTCGGCCAGCTTGGCGGGGTCGTTGAACACGTCCTTGTCCAGGCATTCGCGCAGCAAGCCCATGCGCACGCCCTTCAGACCCAAACGGCTTTGCAAATGGCTGGACATCGAACGCGAACCCCGCGGCCGCGCCACTTCGCCCAGAATGCGCTGCAAGCTCCAGTCCGGCATCAGGTCCAGATAACACAAGGCCGCGCCGCTGCGCGCGATTTCGTCGCGGATGGCGCCGGAGCAGGCGTAAATCAGATTGCCCTCCACGCCGCCGGCGGTGATGACGAACTCGCCGCGGCGGCTGAACGGATGACCGACGGCCGGATGGAACTGCAAGGTCACCGATTTCAACGGCGCGCCGGCGAACTTGTCGGCGAAATACTCGCTCCAGCCGGCGTCGAAGCCGCAGTTGGACGGCTGCAGCTTGGACACCTCCACGCCGCGCTCGCGCAGCATCGCCGCCCAGCTGCCGTCCGAACCCAGCTTGCGCCAGCTGCCGCCGCCCATGGCCAGCACCACGGCGTCGGCCTCGGCCAGGCGCTCGCCGTCCGGCGACGACAGCCGCAGGCGGCCGCGCTCGTCCCAGCCCAGGAAACGATGGCGCACGTGGAAGCTCACCCCCGCCTCGCGCAAGCGCGTCAGCCAGGAGCGCAGCAGCGGCGCCGCCTTCATTTCCTTGGGAAACACCTTGCCGGAACTGCCGATGAAGGTTTCTATGCCCAGGCCGTGCACCCAGGCGCGCACATGCTCGCCGTTGAACACGTCCAGCATGGGCCGCAACTCGGCGCTGTGAGCGCCGTAGCGCTGCACAAAGCTGGCGTGGGGCTCGGAATGGGTGATGTTCATGCCGCCCACGCCGGCCAGCAGGAATTTGCGGCCGACCGACGGCATCGCGTCGTAGACATCGACCCGCACGCCCGCCGCCGCCAGTTGCTCGGCGGCGGCCAGGCCGGCCGGCCCGCCGCCGATGATGGCTACGCGGCGTCCGCTTGTGTCACCCATATACTGCGCTCCTTGAAATCCATGGTGAAGAATGCGCCCAAACTGCGGCGAGGGCGGGATTTTCACAGAAAACCGCCGCAAACCCAAGCCTAATCGTTTTAACTATAAGTTTGATTTAAACCAACATTCCTACGTCATCAAATCACTACCATCGCGCTGCGACCCATTTCAATAAACCTATAGCGGCAATCGCGCGATTCTACAAACACACCGGGAGAACGGACCCTCCGTCCGCACACGCATGCGCAAATTTTCCGATTGGCCGATCTGGCTGAAACTGACCATGGCGGTATGGTGCTGCCTGGTCCTGGCCTGGAGCGGGCTGATTGCCTGGGAAACCAGCGTCAGCCGGGACATCGCCGTGGAACAGGCGCAAGACCTGGCCCACAGCATGAATGAAATGACCATGGCCGGGCTCACCGGCATGATGATTACCGGCACCGTGGGCCAACGCGACGTTTTTCTGGACCAGATCAAGGAACTGTCCGCGGTGCGCGATCTGAGGGTGATCCGCGCCCCGGCCGTCAGCAAGCAGTTCGGTCCCGGCAACGCCGGCGACAAGAATCTGAACGGCGACGCGGTGGAGCAACAGGCGCTGCGGGACGGCAAGGCTCATATCCGGATTGAATCCACGCCGGCGCTGGGCGAACATCTGCGCGTGGTCTATCCGGCGCTGGCCTCGCGCAACTATCTGGGCAAAAACTGCATGATGTGCCACCAGGTGGCGGACAAGACGCCGCTGGGCGTGGTCAGCATGCGCGTCTCCTTGGAAAAGCCTTACGCCTCGGTCAGCCGTTTCCGCGATCAGAGCATTCTGTTCGCCATCCTGGCTTCCCTGCCCCTGATGGCGGTGGTCTTCCTGTTGGCGCGCCGCCTCGTCACCCGCCCGCTGCAGGCGATGTCGGCCGGGCTCGCCGAACTGGCCCAGGGCGAAGGCGACCTGACGCGACGGCTGCCGGTGCGCAGCCGCGACGAAATCGGCGACACCGCCTTGCGCTTCAACCAGATGCTGGCCGCCATCGCCGAGCTGGTGCGCCACGTCGGCGCCTCCGCCGGCGCGGTGTCGCAGTCCTCGCGCCAACTGGCCGACGGCGCCGCCCACCTGGCGGAAAGCTCGCACAGGCAAAACCGCCAGTCCCAGTCCGCCGCCGGCGCGGTGGAGCAACTGGCCAGCCATATCGGCGAAATCGCCGGCAAGGCCGAAGACGTCAGCGCCGAAGCCGACCAGAGCCTGCAACGCTCCGAAGACGGCCGCGCCAGCCTGAGCCAGCTGCAACGCGAAGTCAGCCAGGTGGAGCAGGCGGTGCGGCTGATGGCGCAGGCGGAAACCGAGCTGGCCAGTTCCACCTCCAGCATCACCAATATGACCAAGGAAGTGCGCGAGATCGCCGAACAGACCAATCTGCTGGCGCTGAACGCGGCGATCGAGGCCGCGCGCGCCGGCGAACAGGGCCGCGGCTTCGCGGTGGTGGCCGACGAGGTGCGCAAGCTGGCGGAGAAATCGGCCCGCTCCGCCAGCGAGATCGACGCCGTGACCGGCGCGCTCAACCAGAAAACCGACGCGGTGCGCACCGCGGTCAACGCCGGCCTCAGCTCGCTGGCCGCCAGCCGCCAGTCCGCCGACAGCGTGTCCAGCGTGCTGGACGCCGCCAATCAATCGGTGGCCGAGGTGCGCCAGGGCCTGCGCCAGATCGTCGCCGTCACCGAGCAGCAGCGCGCCGCCAGCCAATCCGTGACCGGCAGCATAGACGCCATCGCCGAAATGGCGCAGACCAACGATCAGGAGATCGGCCAAACCGTGAACGCCGCCGAACAACTGGAACAATTGGCCCAGCGGCTGACGGAATCGGTGTCGCGCTTCACCGTGTGAATCCAACTCCATGGAGCCGCCAGTCAATTTCTGGCCCCGTTCGCGCGGGGCCTTCGCCTTCTTGCGGGCCGGAGCCGAAATAAATCCGCCGGCGGCGGATATCCGATTTGGCCGTTGGCCGCCGGCCTGTTACACTCGCAGCCCGATACCGTAATACGCCAAGTCATTGTGAAAAAAGCCGCTTTCTCCACCCTGCCCCTGTCCGCCGCCCTCTTATCCAATCTGGACAGCCTGGGCTACCACAGCATGACCGCCATCCAAGCGGCCAGCCTGCCGGCCATTCTGGACGGCCAGGACCTGATCGCCCAGGCCAAGACCGGCAGCGGCAAGACAGCGGCTTTCGGACTCGGCATCCTGGCGCGCTTGAACCCGCGCTGGTTCGGCGTGCAAGCGCTGGTACTCTGCCCCACCCGTGAGCTGGCCGACCAGGTAGCGCAGGAAATCCGCCGGCTGGCGCGCAGCATAGACAATGTCAAAGTGGTTACCCTGACCGGCGGCAGCCCGATGGGCCCGCAAATCGGTTCGCTGGAACACGGCGCCCACATCGTGGTGGGGACCCCCGGCCGGCTGCAGGATCACCTGTTCCGCGGCTCGCTGAATCTGTCCGGCGTCGGCACCCTGGTGCTGGACGAGGCGGACCGCATGGTGGACATGGGCTTCATCGAGGAAATCGTCGGCATCGTGCGCGCCTGCCCGCGCCAGCGCCAGACCCTGATGTTCTCCGCCACCTATCCGGAAAACATCCGCAAGATCAGCGCCCAGTTCATGCGCCGGCCGCAGGAAATCCAGGTGGAATCGCTGCACAGCGGCGAACGCATCGAACAATGGTTCTACAAGATCAAGCCGGAACAGCGGCTGGAAACCGTCACCACCATACTGCGGCACCTGCGCCCGACGTCCGCGCTGGCCTTCTGCAACACCAAAGAACGCTGCAAGGAACTGGTGCGAGACCTGCAGGCGCGCGGCTTCAGCGCGCTGGCGCTGTACGGCGACCTGGAGCAGCGCGAACGCGACCAGATCCTGCTGCGCTTCGCCAACAAGAGCGCCACCGTGCTGGTGGCCACCGATGTCGCCGCGCGCGGCCTGGACATCAAGGAACTGGACCTGGTGATCAACGTCGACGTCACCCATGATCCGGAAATCCACATCCACCGCATCGGCCGCACCGGCCGCGGCGAGGCGATGGGCCTGGCGCTGACCCTGACCGCCGACAACGACGACAAGCGGCTGGCGCTGATCGAAAGCTATCAGCAGGCGCCGCTGACCTGGGCCAAGCTGGAACAACTGACCCCGGCCCCCGGCGGCCCGCTGCTGCCGCCGATGGTCACGCTGGAAATCGCCGGCGGCAAGCGCGAAAAACTGCGCCCCGGCGACATCCTCGGCGCGCTGACCGGCGACGCCGGCTTTAGCGGCGCCCAGATCGGCAAGATCAGCATCTTCGAATTCGCCAGCTTCGTCGCGCTGGACCGCGCCATCGCCGAGCAGGCGCTGGAGCGCTTGTCCGCCGGCAAGATCAAGGGCAAGCAGTTCAAGATGCGCCTGATTTGAACGACGACGCGCCCCCGGCCCGACAAGCACTGCCGGGCCGGGGGCGTTTTTGCTAGAATACGTCTCATTAGCCGCAGACACGCACATCACCAGAATCCCATGAGCATCCAACTGAAAAACGCCCAAGACATCGAAAAGATGCGGATCGCCGGCCGCCTGGCGTCGGAAGTCCTCGACTACATCACCCCCTTCATCAAGCCCGGCGTCACCACCGAAGCCATCGACAAGCTGTGCCACGACTACATCGTCAATGAGCAGGGCGCGATCCCGGCGCCGCTGAACTACGCGCCGGACGGCCACAATCCCTACCCCAAATCCGTGTGCACCTCGGTCAACCATGTGATTTGCCACGGCATCCCCAATGACAAGCCCCTGAAGAGCGGCGACATCATGAATCTGGATGTCACCGTGATCAAGGACGGCTACCACGGCGACACCAGCCGCATGTACCACGTCGGCAACGTCAGCGAACACGCCCGCCGCCTGTCCCGCATCACTTACGAATGCATGTGGCGCGGCATCGACAAGGTCAAGCCGGGCGCCACGCTGGGCGATATCGGCTACGCCATCCAGCAGCACGCGGAAAACTCCGGCTACAGCGTGGTGCAGGAGTTCTGCGGCCACGGCATCGGCACCAAATTCCACGAAGAGCCGCAAGTGCTGCACTACGGCCGCCCCGGCACCGGGCTGGAACTGCAGGCCGGCATGATCTTCACCATCGAGCCCATGATCAACCAGGGCAAGCGCCACCTGCGCATGCTGGGCGACGGCTGGACCGTGGTCACCAAGGACCGCAGCCTGTCCGCGCAATGGGAGCACACCGTGCTGGTCACCGACAGCGGCTACGAAATCCTGACCCAGTCCGCGGGCACGCCGCCCAAGCCCGGCAAATAAGCCGGAAACGCCATCCCCAGCCCGGCGCCGCCGGGCTTTTTCACGCCCATGCCCGCGCCATCCGCCGCGGCGCGACTTTACCCAAAACCCGGCTTGCCCTGCCCCGCGCGCTTTCTTACACTGAAGAAGTGAAACCACATCCAGCGGGAGCCGGCCATGGCACTGACCATCAATAGCAATCTGAGCGCGCTGCAGGGGCAGAACCAGCTGAACCAGACCCAGAAAGCCAAAGACAAGCTGCTGGCTCAACTCTCGGCCGGCAAGACCACCAACAACGCCGCCAACAACCCGGCCAACGCCGCCATTTCCGAAGCGCTGCTGGCCCAGATCAACGGCAACAATCAGGCGATCAACAACGCCAACGACGGCATCTCGCTGGCGCAAACCGCCGACGGCGCGCTCAATCAGCTGCAAAGCAATACCCAGCAAATCCAGGAGCTGGCGATCCAGGCCGGCAACGGCGCGCTCAGCGCCAGCAACCGCCAGGCGCTGCAACAGCAGGTGGACCAGCTGACCCAGGCCAACTCCGCCATCGTGCAAAGCACCGAATTCAACGGCACCCCGCTGCTGAACAGCAACGCCTCCACCACCTTCCAGGTGGGCCCCAACGGCAGCGCGGACAACCAGGTGAACATCTCCGGCGTCAACCTGTCCGCCGCGCCGGCCAGCGGCGGGCTCAACAGCTACAACGCCAATCTGAACGCCACCGGCACCATAGACATCAGCACCCAGGCCGGCGCGCTGGCCGCGCAGCAAAGCACCAACGCCGATCTGAACACGCTGGCCAACACCCGCAGCACGCTGGGCTCGATCAGCAACCGTTTCGAGGCCAGCATCAACAATCTGCAAACCGCCTCGGTCAACACCGCCGCCGCCAATAGCCGGATCAGCGACACCGACTTCGCCGCCGCGACGGCGCAGCTGGCGGCCAAACAGATCCTGGGGCAAACCGGCCTCGCCGCCCAGGCTCAGGCCAATGTCGGCCCGCGCGCGGCGCTGTCCCTGCTGGGCTAAAGCACAAGGCCGGGGCTCCCCCCGGCCCAAAGCCCAGTATTAGCGGCGATTGCGCCGCCAAGCCTTGTTACACGCGGTTACAAGCGATATCATTGGCACACACGCTTTTCGCGCACTAAATCATCGGGCACCCTGCGGTGCCCTTTGTCTATCTGAAGGAGTTGCATATGTCGACAAGCCCGGCCATCACGGTGTCCTCTCTGGACTATGAGCGCCTCGCCGCGCTGCTGGAGGATTGCGAGAGCGGCCACCCCACCGCGGCCGCGCTGGAAGCCGAGCTGGAGCGCGCCGATGTGGTGGAGCCCGCCGCCATGCCCGCCGGCATCATCACCATGAACAGCTGCGCGCGGGTCAAGCTGGACGACGCCCAGGAAAAAACCCTGACCCTGGTCTACCCGCGCGAAGCGGACAGCGAACAGGGCAAGATCTCGGTGCTGGCGCCCATCGGCGCCGCGCTGCTCGGCCTCTCCGCCGGACAGAGCATAGATTGGCCGACGCCGGCCGGCAGCATCCGCCTGAAGGTGCTGGAAGTCACCTACCAGCCAGAAGCCGCGGGCGAACTGCACCGCTGATAAAAAAACCGGCCATCGCATGGATGACCGGTTTTTTTGCGCCAGGGCCTGACGACGCCCTACCAACAGCGCTGAATCGTCTGCGCCAGCTGCACCAGGCGGCCATGGAAGAAATGGCCGGCGCCGGGAAACACCACCACCGGCAAGCCTTGCGGCCGCGCCCATGCCATCACCGCGGACAGCGGAATCACCTCGTCCTCCTCGCCGTGAATCACCAGCGCATCGGCCGGCACCTCCGGCGTCGGCGTTTCGTACTTGCCCACCGCCACGCCCATCAGCAGCAATTTGTCCGACGCTATACGCGCGCGGGTGCGCGCCGCGACGAAGCCGCCGAAGGAAAAACCGGCCAGCGCCAGCGGCAGATCGCCCTGCTCGCGGCGCGCGTGTTCCACCACGGCGATCACGTCCTCCACCTCGCCGATGCCGTAATCGTGCTGTCCCTCGCTGTCGCCCACGCCGCGCAGATTCGGGCAGTAGCAGACATAGCCCAGCTGCGACAAGGCCTTGGCCGCGGTCTGCACCACCTTGTTGGTGTTGGTGCCGCCCTGCAGCGGGTTGGGATGGCAGATCACCGCAATGCCGCGCGCCTCCGCCTGGGCCGCCACCACGATGGTTTCCAGACCGCCGGTGGGCCCGGCCACCATTTGCTTGTTCATCGCCTTCAACATCAGATCTTCAACCTTTCCACCACGCGCCCGCCCACCATGTGCTCGGCGACGATTTCGTCGATGTCTTCCTTGTCGACGAAGGTGTACCAGGTCTCCTCCGGATACACCACCATCACCGGACCGTCGTCGCAGCGCCCAAGACAGCCCGCCTTGTTGACGCGGATCTTGCCCTCGCCGGCCAGGCCCAGGGCCTTGACCTTGTCCTTCATATAGCCCAGCAGTTCGCTGGCGCCGTGATTATTGCAGCAATCCTCGCAGCCGGCGCGCTGATTACAGCAGATGAATACATGCTTGTCGAAAAAGCTCATGGAATGCCTCGTATGCTCACAGAACCATCTTAGAACGTGTTTACGATCTCGCGAGCTAAGGCGAGACAAGGCGAAAACGGTTGAGAAAGCGGAGTGTACAGACGGTACATGAGCATTTCGAAACCATTTTCAACGCCGTATCGCCGACGCGCAGCAGATCGTAAACAGGTTCTTAGGAGTCGCTGTCCGCCCAACCGCTGACGCCCAGCGTGGCGGCGTTGTCGAACTTGGCGTACTTGCCGACGAAGGCCAGCCGCACCGCGCCGGTGGGACCGTTACGGTGCTTGCCGATGATGGCCTCGGCCAGGCCCTTCACTTCCTGGTTCTCCGGGTTGTAATACTCTTCCCGGTACATGAAGACGATCAAGTCGGCATCCTGCTCGATGGCGCCGGATTCCCGCAAGTCCGACATCATCGGCCGCTTGTTGGGGCGCTGCTCCACCGCCCGGGACAGCTGGGACAGCGCGATCACCGGCACCTGCAGCTCCTTGGCCAGGCCTTTCAGGCCGCGCGAAATCTCGCCCAGCTCGGCGGTGCGGTTGTCGCCGCGGCCCGAGCCCGACATCAGCTGCAAGTAGTCGATCACGATCAGACCCAGCTTGCCGCCGTGCTGGCGCGCCAGGCGGCGCGCGCGCGCGCGCACTTCCAGCGCGGTCAGCGCAGCGGTTTCGTCGATGTACATCGGCGCCTCGGACAGCTTGCCTATTGCGTAAGTCAGCTTCTGCCAGTCGTCGTCGCCCAACTTGCCGGTACGCAGCGTGTGCTGATCCAGCCGCCCCACCGAACCCAGCATACGCATCACCAGCTGCGTGCCGCCCATCTCCATCGAGAACACCGCCACCGGCAGATGCTGCTCCACCGCCACGTGCTCGGCGATATTCATCGAGAACGCGGTCTTGCCCATGGACGGACGTCCGGCGACGATGATCAGATCGCCCGCTTGCAGGCCCGAGGTCTTGGCGTCCAGATCGATGAAGCCGGTGGGCACGCCGGTGACCTCGTCCGGGTTCTCCCGGCTGTAGAGCATGTCGATGCGCTCCACCACCTCTTTCAACAGGCCCGGCATTTCCAGGAAGCCCTGCTTGGACTTGGCGGTGGATTCGGCGATCTGGAACACTTTGCCCTCGGCCTCGTCCAGCAGCTGCGAGGCGTCGCGCCCCATCGGCGCGTAGGCGGCCTCGGCGATCTCGGTGCCCACCAGCGCCAGCTGGCGCATGATGGAGCGCTCGCGCACGATCTCGGCGTAGCGGCGGATATTGGCGGCGGACGGCGTGTTCTGCGCCAGCGTGGCCAGATAGGACAGGCCGCCGATATTGCCCAGTTCGCCGTTCTTGTCCAGGCTTTCGGAAACGGTGACCACGTCGGCCGGACGCGCCAATTCCACCAGCCTGGCCACGTGTTTGTAGATCAGCCGGTGGTCATGGCGGTAAAAGTCCGCCTCGGACACCACGTCGGCGATCTTGTCCCAGGCGCTGTTGTCCAGCAACAAGCCGCCCAGCACCGATTGCTCGGCTTCGATCGAATGAGGCGGCGTGCGGATCGCCGCCATCTCGCTGTCAAAATTCTCGTACGATTCAGTCATGTAGACTCGGAGTGATGGCGCGGCCTGGCCGCGCGAATGAAGCAAGCCTGGATCAGGCAAAACCCGATTTTAACCCGAAACCGCCACTCGCTGAGCATGCGTTGACAAGCGCCCCGCGCGGCCCCAGCATCGAAGCTTCGTTCATCTGGAGCCGCCATGACGCCCACCGCCCTCGTCCAAAGACAACTCGACGCTTACAACCAACGCCAGCTGGAGCCCTTCCTCGCCGTCTACGCCGACGACGTGACGGTGTACCGGCTGCCCGGCGCGGAACCCAGCCTGCGCGGCAAAGCCGCCCTGAGAGATTTCTACGCCGGCCAGCGCTTCAACTTGCCGGACCTGCACGCCGAACTGGTCAAACGCATCGAGTTCGGCAACAAGGTAATCGACCACGAACGCGTTAGCGGCGTGGCCGAGCAGCCCTTCGAAGTGGCGGCCGTCTATGAAATCATCGACGGCAAGATCCAGAACGTGTGGTTCCTGGCGGCGGACTAAGAACCTGTTTACGATCTGCTACGCGTCGGCGATACGGCGTTGAAAACATCTTCAAAATGCTCATGTACCGTATGTACACTCCGATTTTTCAGCCGTTTTCGCCTTGTCTCGCCTTGGCTCGCGAAATCATAAACAGGCTCCAAGATCAGCAATGCATCCCGGCCACATAGCCTGACGACCAGGCCCACTGGAAATTGTAGCCGCCCAGCCAGCCGGTGACGTCCACTACCTCGCCGATGAAGAACAGGCCGGGCACCGCGTTGGCCATCATCGTCTTGGACGACAGCGCCTTGGTCGACACCCCGCCCAGCGTCACCTCGGCCTTTTTATAGCCTTGGGTGCCGTTGGGTTTGACCCGCCAGCCGTGCAAGCGCTCGGCCAGCTGCTGACGCTGCTTGGGCGACAAGTCCTTCAGCCGCTTATTGCAGCCCTCGCGCTCAAGCCAGGCCTCGGCGAAGCGCTTGGGCCAGCCGAACTCGGCCAGCGCGTTGGCGATAAGCTGCTCGCTGCCGGCCTTTTGCTCCAGCCAGGCCGCGGCGTCCGCGTCCGGCAGCAGGTCCAGTTCCAGCGTCATGCCCGGCTGCCAATAGGACGACACTTGCAAAATGGCCGGGCCGGACACGCCCTTGTGAGTGAACAACACGTTCTCGCGGAAGCGCCCCTTGCCGGCGCGCGCTTCCACTTCCAAAGACACGCCGGCCAGCGGCGCGAACGCTTCCGCGTCCTCCACGTGAAAGGTCAGCGGCACCAGGGCCGGCGTCAGCGGCGTCAGCTCCAGGCCGAACTGTTCGGCCAACTGGTAGCCGAACGGCGTCGCGCCGATCTGCGGGATGGACAAACCGCCGGTCGCCACCACCAGCGACGCCGCGCGAAAAACGCCGGCGCCGGTCTCCAGCGCGAAACCGTCCGCGTCCCGGCTCACCCGCAGAACCTGCGCCTCCATGCGCCGGTCCACCCCGCCCAGCCGGCACTCCTCGTCCAGCATGGCGATGATGCGTTCGCTGCCGTCGTCGCAGAACAGCTGGCCCAGCTTTTTCTCGTGATAGCCGATGCCGTGGCGCTCGACCATGGCGATGAAATCCTGCGGCGTGTACTGCGCCAGCGCCGAACGGCAAAAATGCGGATTGGCCGACAGATAACAGTCGAAACGGGCGTGGAGATTGGTGAAATTGCAGCGGCCGCCGCCGGAAATGCGGATCTTCTCGGCCAGCTTGCGCGCATGGTCCAGCAAGAGCACGCGCCGGCCGCGCTGGCCCGCGGTGGCCGCGCACATCAGGCCGGCGGCGCCGGCCCCAATGACAATGACATCATACTGCAATGGCGTTCATCCTTACTTTACTTTTTTAGTCAACTATTGGCGACCAGCGGCTTAATCCAGTAAACTTGCGGCTAAAGCATCCGCTTATGCGGCTTACTTTCTCAACAAGGAGAGCATAATGGAACACAAACTGCCGGAACTGCCGTACGCGCTGGACGCGCTTGCCCCGCACATTTCCAAGGAAACCCTGGAATTCCACTACGGCAAGCATCATCAGACCTACATCACCAACCTGAACAACCTGATCAAGGGCACCGAGTTTGAAAACGCCTCCCTGGAAGAGATCGTGAAGAAATCCTCCGGCGGCATCTTCAACAACGCGGCCCAAGTTTGGAACCACACCTTCTACTGGCTGGGCTTCGCCCCCAACGCCGGCGAAGAGCGCAAGCCCACCGGCGCGCTGGCCGACGCCATCAACGCCAAATGGGGTTCCCACGACGAATTCAAGAAAGCCTTCACCCAAACCGCCATCGGCACCTTCGGTTCCGGCTGGGCCTGGCTGGTGAAGAATACCGACGGCTCGCTGGACCTGGTATCCACCAGCAACGCCGCCACCCCGCTGACCACCGACAAGAAGCCGCTGCTGACCTGTGATGTGTGGGAGCACGCGTATTATATCGATTACCGCAACAGCCGCCCGAACTATCTGGACAGCTTCTGGAAGCTGGTGAACTGGGACTTCGTCGCCAAGAACTTCGCCTGATTCGACGCTGCCTGACTGCCTGATGCAAAAGGGACCTACGCGGTCCCTTTTTTGTCGCCCTCGCGCCATGGCCTCTCAGGTTTTTACGCCCTGCATCCGCTGCCGCAAGGCCGCCACCGCGCGCAGGGCGAAGGCGTAAATGGACAGCTGCGGATTGGCCCCCACGCTGCTGGGAAACACCGAACCGTCCACCACGGTCAGATTGTCCAGCTGCCAATGCCGCCCCCATTCGTCCACCACCCCGGACTCGGCGTCGCCCGACATCGCCAAGCCCCCCATCACATGAGCGCTGACCACCTTGGCCAGCAAGGGCTTAAGCGTCAGCCCCGCAATCATGCTCCGAGCCTCGCCCCAGCTGCGGGCCAGGCCGGCCTGCTCGTGCACCGTCAGCACCTGCCTGGCGCCGGCCGCGAACTGGATCTCGGCCATGCTCAACCAGGCGCGGCGCGCGCCCTCCCACAAGACCTCGTTCAAGGGATAGTCCAGCTCCGGCGAACCATCGCCGCGCAAGCGCACCTGGCCGCCGCGGCTTTCCGGATGAAAACCGTCGCGCAACAAGGCCAGCGTCGCGTGCAGATGCGGCAAGCGCCGCAGCAAGGCCGGCTGCGCCGCGCCGAAGCCGGGAAAGGTGATGCCGGCCAGCAAGGGATGGATGGGCGGCACCTCCAGCTTGTAGCCCAAGGGACCGTCCAGCGCGTGAACATGCATGAAGTGATCGCTGTACACCGTCTGCGGCGCGCCGTTGAACGGCTCCACCGGTTCCGGCATCAAGGCCGCCGACAGCAGCACCGGGTGCAGAAAGGTCCGCGTCCCGGTATGGCCGCCCGGATCGATCAGGCCGCTGCGCAGCAGGATGGCCGGCGAACCGATGGCGCCGGCGGCCAGCACCACCTGAGCCGCCTTCACCGTGAAGCGGCGCCCGGTTTCCCCCACCCCGTCCGCCGCCAGAAAACGCCCTTCCACGCCTTCCACCCGGTTCCGGGCGGCATTGGCGCGCAGCCGGTCCACGCGCGCGCGGCTGATCAGCCTGGCGCCATGCTCCAGCGCGGCGGGAATCGCCGTCACCAGCATGGATTGCTTGGCGTTGGTGGGGCAGCCCATGCCGCAATAACCCAGGTTCCAACAGCCGCGCACATTGCGGCGGATGCGCGCATGGGCGATGCCCAGCGCCGCGCAGCCGCGGGCCAGCGCCGCGTTGTTGGGGTTCGGATCCGGCAGCCAGTCGGCGATGCCCAGCCGCGCCTCGGCTTGCTCGAACCAGGGCCGCATCGCCTCCTCGCCCACGCCGCTCAAACGGTGGCGCTCCCGCCACCAGTTCAGCGTGTCCGGCGGCGTGCGGAAGGAACTGGTCCAGTTGACCACGGTGCTCCCGCCCACGGCCCGGCCCTGCAGGATGGAAATCCCCTTGTCCGCCGTTTTGCGACAGGCGGACTCCTGATACAGCTCCGGGTAGGCCTTGGCTTCTAACAGACGAAAATCGCGCGAGCTGTACAGGCCGCCCTCCTCCAACAGCAGCACGTCCAACCCGGCCGCGGCCAATTGCTCGGCCGCCATGCCTCCGCCGGCGCCGCTGCCGATGATGACCACATCGGCCTGCAGCTCCAGATCGGGCAGGCTCGCGCCGTCCAGCGCCTTCCAGCCCGCGGCGACGCCGGCGGCCACCGGATCGGGTATCGTCGCGCGGCTCACGGCAGCATCTCCATCACCGCCGCCGGCTGCCGATAGCCCAGCGCCGGCCAACTGGCCGGATTGCCGTACCAGGCCGCGTTCAGCAACTGGTGCAAGGCCTGATAGCCGCTGCGCAGCAAGGGAAAAACGCTGCCGCGCCAGCGCCGCAGAAAGGCTTCGATGTCCTCGACCGACGCCTGCCGCCACGGCGCGGACACTCCGGCGATCCAGCGCCGCCCCCAGGGGTTGCCGAGCAAATCCAGCAATTGACGCAGTTCGGCCCGCATCGCCGGCGGCAAGCCGGCCACCGCGCGGTCCACGCCGCGCACCACGTCCTCGGGCGGCGCGACGCCCGCCCCCAGGACGCCTGGGGCGATCGCCGCCAGCAACTGGGCGTCCCGCGGCGTCAAGGCGCGCAGCTTCAAGGGCTTGGCCCAGTCCTCGGCCGGGCCGTCCGGCTGCGGCGAGGCCAACAATGTGGCCAGCGCCAAGGCCGCGGCGCCGCCCAGACCGGTTTTGAGCAATTGGCGGCGGCTCAGCATCTCAGCGCAGCATCCACTTCAACAGCCGCTCCACGCCGGCGCCGTAAGGCGCGCGCGTCAAGGCGGTGCCGGCCCAGCGGCTTTGCCGGAACACCGGCTTGAGCTTGGAGAAGGCCATAAAGCCCTCCTTGGCGTGGCAATGGCCCATCCCGGACGGACCGACGCCGCCGAAAGGCAAATCCTCCTGCACCACCTGCAGGGCGATGTCGTTGATCGCCACCCCGCCCGACACGGTTTCGCGCAAGGTTTTCTCTATGCGCAGCGCATCCCGGTCGAACAGATACAAGGCCAGCGGCCGCGGCCGCGCGTTGACGTAGGCCAGCGCCTCGTCGAATTTGTCGTAACTCAGCACCGGCAGAATCGGCCCGAAAATCTCCTCCCGCAACAAAGTCGCGTCTTCCGGGCAGCCCTGCACCAGGGTCAGCGGGAATTTGCGGCTGGGCCGCCAGTCCTCCGCCGCCGGGTTGATCTGCTCCACCTCGGCGCCGGCCGCGCGCGCCTCCTCCAGCCATTGCAGCAGGCGCTGGCAATGACGCTCGTTGATGATGGCGCTGTAATCGGGATTGTCCGCCAGCGTTGGATAGGCGCGCCGCGCCGCGCCGCGCAACTCTTCCAGCAGAGCGGCGCGGTCCTTATCGTTGACCAGCACATAGTCCGGCGCCACGCAGGTCTGGCCGGCGTTCAGCATCTTGCCGGCGACGATGGCCTCGGCCGCGTGACGCAGATCGGCGCCCCGGGCGACGATGACCGGCGATTTGCCGCCCAGCTCCAAGGTCACCGGCGTCAGATTCTCCGCCGCCGCGCGCATGACGTGACGGCCCACCGCGGTGGAGCCGGTAAAGAACAGGTGGTCGAAAGGCAGCCGGCTGAAGTCCTGGGCCAGTTCGGCGTCGCCGTTGACCACGACCATCACCTCCGGCCCCAGGTAGCGCTCGGCCAGGCGCTGCAACAGCGCGCCGGTTGCCGGCGTGTATTCCGACATCTTCACCATCGCCCGGTTGCCGGCCGCCAAGGCGGACACCACCGGCCCCAGCGCCAGAAACAAGGGATAGTTCCACGGCACCAGCACGCCGATGACGCCCAAGGGCTGCGGCATCACGCTGTTGCCGGCCGGCTGGAACCACATAGACACCCCGCGCCGTTCCGGCCGCATCCAGCGCCGCAGCCGCCGACGCGCGTAACGTATGGCCTCCAGCGAGGGAAACAGCTCGGCCAGCCGGGTTTCCACCGCGCTGCGGTGGCCGAAGTCCTGGCTGATGGCGTCGACGAAAGCCTGGCGGTTGTCCTGCAACATGCTCTCCAGGCGCTTGAGCCAATCCTGGCGCTGCTCCAGCGGCGGAAACGCTGAAGCCCGGCTAAGGCGGTACAGGCGGGAAAACTCCGCTTGCAGATGATCATCCCGGCAAATGGGCATGGCGGCGGCATTCATTGTATTATCCTTAGGATAGCAGTATCCGAACGATTGTTTAGAGCCGTGACTCTAAAACAAGAATATCATCGCCCACCCACGCTGTCACCCTCTAGCCGCGCCATGTTGATCGATTTTTTTTACGCCCTGCGCGAGGCCGGCCTGCCGGTCACGCTGAAAGAATTCCTCACCTTGCTGGAGGCGCTGCAAAAACGCGTCGCCTTCGGCGATCTGGACGCGTTTTACTATCTGGCGCGCACCGCGCTGATCAAGGATGAGAAACACTTCGACCGTTTCGACCAAGTGTTCGGCAGCCATTTCAAAGGCCTGTCGCTGGCGCTGGACGAACTGAAAACCGGCATCCCGGAAGACTGGCTGCGCAAGCAGGTGGAAAAGCACCTGTCCGAGGAAGACAAGCGCCGCCTGGAAGCGCTGGGCTGGGAGCAGTTGATGGACACCCTGCGCCAGCGGCTGCAAGAGCAGCAGGAACGGCACCAGGGCGGCAATAAATGGATAGGCACCGGCGGCACCAGCCCCTTCGGCGCCTTCGGCTACAATCCGGCCGGCATCCGCATCGGCCAGCATGAGTCGCGCCATCGCCGTGCAGTGAAAGTGTGGGACCAGCGCGAATTCCGCAATTTCGACGATTCGGTCGAGCTGGGCACCCGCAATCTCAAGATCGCGCTGCGCCGGCTGCGCGAGTTCGCCCGCGACGGCGCCGAGGAAGTGCTGGATCTGGACGCCACTATCGCCGCCACCGCCGGCAAGGCCGGCATGCTGGACCTGCGCATGCAGCGCGAGCTGCGCAACGCGGTCAAGGTGCTGGTGCTGTTTGACATCGGCGGCTCGATGGACGACCACGTCAAGGCCTGCGAGGAACTGTTCTCGGCGGTGAAGTCCGAGTTCAAGCACCTGGAGTATTTCTACTTCCACAACTGCGTCTACGAAGCGGTATGGAAGGACAACGCCCGCCGCCGCACCCAGACCCTGCCCACCTGGGACCTGATCCATACTTTCGGCGGCGATTACAAACTGATCATCGTCGGCGACGCCACCATGAGCCCCTATGAGATCAGCTATCCGGGCGGCAGCGTGGAACACATGAACCAGGAGGCCGGCGAAGTCTGGCTGCGCCGCCTGCTCGCTCACTTCAAGCACGCCGCCTGGCTCAACCCGGTGCCGGAAGCGCACTGGGACTACACCCAATCGCTGCACATGCTGCGGCAACTGATGTCCGGGCGCATGTACGGGCTGACGTTGCAAGGCATTGATCAGGCGATGCGGGCGCTGAAGCGCAGCGCGCCTTGAATTTTAACTTTCCGACACAAATTATTACTTGAGCTTGCGGCGGCTTGTGTTCCAGAATGAAATCACAGGGGGCCGCCATAGACGACTTTGCTTCCAGGCCGGTTGGCCGGCAATCGTCTTCACCAACAAGTTCGTACTCAAGCCTCGGGGAGCCATGCCATGGAAATTTTGCTTTTATTCGCCCTCATCGCCGCTGTGGTCGTCGTCGCCAAGATGTTGAGCGGCCCGGTGGAAGACCAGGACCAACTGGCTCCGATCCGCATTCGCAACGATCAGGACCAGCGCCGTCGCTGACCCCCGTCCACGCATAAGAAACGAAAAAGCGCGCCGCTAGGGCGCGCTTTTTTCATGCGGCGACACGCGGATCAGAACTCGCGCTGCGGCACCAGCACCGTCCGGTTGCCGTTGCTTTCCATCGGGCTGACGATGCCCGCCGCCTCCATTTCCTCGATCAGCCGCGCGGCGCGGTTATAGCCTATGCGCAGATGGCGCTGCACCGATGAAATAGACGGCTTGCGGGTGCGCATCACGATTTCCACCGCCTCGTCGTACAGCGGGTCGCTTTCCGTCGCCGCCTGCGCCTTGGCCGTGGCCGCGGCGGACTCCTCCTCCGCCTCGCTCTCGCCGGTCAGCAGGCCTTCCACATAATCGGGCTCGCCGAACTGCTTCAAATGTTCGACGATGGCGTGCACTTCGTCGTCGGTGACGAAGGCGCCGTGCACGCGCTGCGGATAACCGGTGCCCGGCGGCAGGAACAGCATATCGCCCTGACCCAGTAGGCTTTCCGCGCCCATCTGGTCCAGAATGGTGCGGCTGTCCACCTTGCTGGACACCTGGAAGGCGATCCGCGTCGGAATATTGGCCTTGATCAGACCTGTGATCACGTCCACCGACGGCCGCTGAGTGGCCAGGATCAAATGGATGCCGGCGGCGCGCGCCTTCTGCGCCAGCCGCGCGATCAATTCCTCGATCTTCTTGCCGGCCACCATCATCAGGTCGGCGAACTCGTCCACCACCACCACGATGAAGGGCAAAGCCTCCAAGGGCTCCGGCGTTTCCGGCGTCAGACTGAACGGATTGCCGATGCGCTGCCCCATGGCTTCGGCCTCGCTCACCTTGTCGTTGTAACCGGCCAGATTGCGCACGCCCAGCGCGCTCATCAGCCGGTAGCGGCGCTCCATCTCGCCCACGCACCAGTTCAAGGCGTTGGCCGCCAGCTTCATATCGGTGACCACCGGAGCCAGCAGATGCGGGATGTCGTTGTACACCGACAGTTCCAGCATCTTGGGATCTATCATGATGAAGCGCACTTCGTCCGGCCGCGCCTTGTACAGCATGGACAAAATCATCGCGTTGACGCCCACCGATTTGCCGGAGCCGGTGGTGCCGGCCACCAATAGATGCGGCGCCTTGGCCAGATCCATCGCCACCGGCTGGCCGGTGATGTCCTTGCCCAAGGCCAGGGTCAGGCGCGAACGCGGCTGCTGGAACACTTCGGAGGAGAAGATCTCGGACAAACGTATCATCTGGCGCTTGGGATTGGGCAGCTCCAGACCCATGCAGGTTTTGCCGGGTATGGTTTCCACCACCCGGATCGCGGCCAGACCCAGCGCGCGCGACAAATCCTTCATCAGATTGACCACCTGATTGCCGCGCACGCCCACCGCCGGCTCCACCTCGTAACGAGTGATCACCGGGCCGGCGTAAGCGTCCACCACGCTGACCTTGACCTTGAACTCGGCCAGCTTTTCCTCGATGACGATGCCGCGCTCCAGCAACTCCTCCTCCGAGCACGTCACCGTCGCCTCGTCCGCCGGGCGCAGCAAATCCAGCCCCGGCAAGCCGTAATCGTCGTAGACCGGCCGCGGCTTGGCTTCCGCTTTGGCGTCCGGCGTCGCCGCCTGCTCCACCTCGGCCTGCGCCTGCCGCGCCAATGTCTCGGACGCCTCCGGCGCCGGCTCGGCGTCCCAGGGCGGACGAAGCTCGGCCAAGACTTCCGCCGGCTTCGCTTCCGCCGCCGGCGGCTCGATCAAGACCCAGGGCATGGGCTTGGCCGCCAGCTGCCGCGCCGCGGCCGCCGCCGAAGGCGGCTCTTCCGCCGGCAACACCGCCTGCTGCACCACCGCGGGCTTTTCATCCTCCTGCACCAGAACCGAACGCGTTTGCGGCCAGCGCCACGGCGCCGGCTCCGGCGGCCGCGTCGGCTCCGTCTCGTCTACGGTCTGCGGAACGGAAACCGGAACCGGGTCGATAAGCGGCAACGCCGCCTCGTCAGCCGCGGGAGCCGGCGGCGCGGCCTCGGCCGGCGGCGCCCATTCCTGCTCGGACCTGGGCTCCACGTCAAGCAGAAACGCCGGCGCGGCGGGCTCGACCGGCGCGAATACCGGCGACGCCGGCTCCGACGACGGGGCCTGGGCCTCGTCCTCCGGCCTAGGCGGCGCGATCTCCGCCATCGGCGCGGACATCTCCTCGAACGCCACCACTTCGGGCTCGATCAACGGCGGCGCCGGTCGCGCCTGCGCAGGCGGCGGAGACAGCCAGCCGTGATGCGCGGGCCGCGCGCTGGCCGGCAATTCATGCCGCACCACGGGCGGCGGCACGATTTGCGGCTCCTCCGCCTCTTGCGGCTTCAGCGCCTGGGGGCGAATCACGAAAGCTTGAGGCGCGGCCATGGTTTTGCCGCGCTTGGAATGGATGTGGCGCAACTGCTCGCGCACCTCGCTGGGCTCGATCACCGGCAAGGCGGACGCGCCCTGATCCTTGGCGCTCTGCGTCAGAACCCGGGAGGCCTGGCGGCGACGATAATCCGACTGCAGATTATGTTGCAGCTCATGCAGGCCGATCACCGGCAGATCCTTGGCCTGTTCTTGCTCGGCCGACGGCTGGCGCACGCGCTTGCGGTATTCGCGGGACAGTTCCAGCGTCGGCAGTTCCGGCTTGGCCTGCGGCGGCGCGGCCGGCCGTTTCGGCAAGACTACGGTTTCGCGCTCGACGGCGGCCGGCGGCGCTTCGCGTTCAGGGGACGGCTGTGGCGCGGACGGTCTGGCCGGCTCCGGCTCGGCTGAAGCGGGAGACGCGTCGCGGGGCGCGATCGGCTCGGTCCGAGGACGGCTCCACGCCTCCGCGGCGTGCGACCCGGCGTCGGCCTCCTCAGCGAAGTAGTCCGGCTCATGACGCTCCGTCGGCGACATGCCCAACAAGCGATCCAGCTTTTGGGTCCATTCGGACAAGACGACGCGGCCGGTATACACCAGCCAAGCCAGCGCACCCAGCACCAACAGCAGCACACACAGCACAAACCACACAGTTCACAACCTCTGACGATGTCGAAAATTAACGGCCGGACCCGCACCCGCTGCGGGCCCGACTGCGGCGATTGTACCGTTTTTTATAGTGTTCGCGGCAGGCGCGCGCGGACGATGAGCGCCCAGACGGAGAAAAAAATTAAGCCGCGGCATGATGCGGCGGCTTAATCCCTGCTGGCGGCACGGTCCGGCTAGGCGGCCAGTTGCAAATACCCCTGCAGCTGACCATTGGCCAACAAGCGGCGCAGATGGCTGCCCGGCGTGGGGCCGGCGTAGGCGACGCCGGCCTGTTTGCAACGCAGCACCTGGCCGGTGGCCAGGGTCACGAGCTCCATTTCCAACACCCAGGCCTGAACGTCGTCCACGCCTTCGACTTCCGGCTCCAGCGTCGCGGTCAGGCGATAGCGGCCATCGCCGGAGTTCACATCCAACAAGCCCATCAGCCCCAGATTGTTGCGCACATCGGCATCGTCCGCGTCAAAAGCGCCCGTCGCCAACGCGGCGGCCGGCAGCTTGTCTTTAACAGTGTTTGCAACCATGACAGTTAATCCCCTTTGATGTTGTTATCGTTTGCCGCTTTGGGCTGGCCGCGGTTCAAAGCGCCGCGCGGGCGCGGGCTCCCGAACTAAATCAGCCGCGGAGACGGGAAACGCCGCAACATCATGCTGCATTTCATTGGCCTACTGCAATCCCTTGCCAGAGGCCTCTGCGTTGCGAGACGGACAAACTGTCCTTTTTGCCACTTCTTCACATTGCGGGACGATTACAGCAAACGCGGATTTAGCGTATAGCGGCCGCTCAGGCTGGCCGAGGCCAACACATGGCCGTCCAAAGCCGCGACGATATTCGCAGGCGTCAAGGCGCCGTCCACCGGCAAAGCGGCCACATCCAAGGCGTAGACGGTGAAAACGTAGCGGTGCTCCAGGCTGTCGTTCCACGGCGGGCAGGGGCCGTCGTAGCCGTAGTAGTCGCCGGCCATAGCCGCGTCGCCGGCGAACCAGCCGGTGTAGTCGTTGATGCCGTGACGCAAGCCCTGCGGCGCGTCCGGACCGCTCTTGCCGCGCGCGCTCACCCCCGCGCTGTGGCCGCCCTCGGCGATCTCGCTCTGTCCGGCGGGAATGTCCAGCAGCAGCCAGTGATAGAAGTCCACCCGCGGCAGATCCGCCGGCACCTCCCTGCCCTCCTGATTGACGTCGTCGCCGCGCGACGGCACGTCCGGATCATGGCATATCAGCGCGAACGAGCGCGTCCCCTCCGGCGCTCCGCTCCAGACCAGATGCGGGTTGAGGTTGTCGGACAGCGCGACATGGCTGTCGGCGTCCGGCACGCAGAAGGCCAGGCGGCCCGGAATGCGTTCCCCGTCTTGAAAGCTGCGGCTGTGCAATTGCATGAATCTGCTCCTTGACTACGGCCGGCGATAGGCCGATTGAAAAAAAGCCCCGACTTGCGGGGCTTTGGCGATGCTGGATATCAAAACCGGCCAGGCTTAGCCTGCCTTCACCACCTGGGCGATGGCGGAAGCCACATAGGTCAGGTTCTTGCTGTTCAACGCCGCCAGGCAGATGCGGCCGGTGGACACGGCGTAGATGCCGAAGTCGGCGCGCAAGCGCTCCACCTGGGCCGCGCTCAGGCCGGTATAGGAGAACATGCCGCGCTGCTGGGCGACAAAGGAGAAGTCCTGAGCCACGCCTTCGGCCTTGATCGCCTCGACCAAGCCGACGCGCATCGCGCGAATGCGATCGCGCATGCCGGCCAGTTCGTCTTCCCACAGCTGGCGCAGTTCAGGGTTGGACAGCACCGCGGCCACCACCGCGCCGCCGTGAATCGGCGGGTTGGAATAGTTGGTGCGGATCACGCGCTTCAGTTGGGACAGCACGCGCGCGGATTCTTCCTTGCCGGCGGTGACGATGGACAAGGCGCCCACGCGCTCGCCGTACAGCGAGAAGCTCTTGGAGAAGGAGCTGGACACGAAGAACTGCAGGCCGGAGGCCGAGAACAGGCGCACGGCGACGGCGTCGGCGTCGATGCCGTCGGCAAAGCCCTGATAAGCCATGTCCAGGAAAGGCACCAGGCCGCGCTCGCGGCAGACCTTCACCACCTCGGCCCATTGCGCGTCGGACAGGTCGGCGCCGGTGGGATTGTGGCAGCAAGCGTGCAGCACGATCACGGAGCCGGCCGGCAGTTGCGCCAGGAAGGCGCGCATGCCTTCGAAATCGACGCCGCGGGTGGCCGCGTCGTAATACGGGTAGTTTTCCACCTCGAAGCCGGCGGACTCGAACAGCGCGCGGTGGTTTTCCCAGCTCGGGTTGCTGATATAGACCTTGGCCGCCGGGTTCAGGCGCTTCAGGAAATCCGCGCCGATTTTCAGGGCGCCGGTGCCACCCAGCGCTTGAGCCGTCACCACCTGGCCCGCCTTGATCAGCTCGCTGTCCGCGCCGAACAGCAGGTTCTGCACCGCGCTGTCGTAAGCCTGAGCGCCTTCGATCGGCTGGTAGCCGCGCGGCGGCATGGTTTCAAGACGCGCCTTCTCCGCCGCCTTTACCGCCGCCAACAGCGGAATCTTGCCGTTGTCGTCGGAATAAACGCCAACGCCCAGATTCACCTTGGTGGTGCGGGTGTCGGCGTTGAATGCTTCGTTCAGGCCCAGGATAGGGTCGCGCGGCGCCAGTTCTACGGCGGAGAAGATCGAGGTCATGCAAGGCTCCATTACTTTACGCAACAACCGGCCAAAAGCGCTCGCCCTGGCCGGCTGGACAAGAAAAACCGGATGGCCACAGTCTAACATGGAGAGCCGCTCTCCGGGCTCTCATCCACCGTCGCCGCGTTTTGACAGTGCGTCGCCCGGCCATTACCCTGACATCAGCCACCCAAGCATTTCCTTGCGGCAGCCATAGGAGCATGACTCAATGAAAAAAGGCATCTTGCTGTTCTGGCCCTCCTTCATCATCGCCATTCTGGCGACAGGGGTGTTCTTCTCCATTTTCGATCCGGCCGAGCTCAGTCTGCACGGCAAAACCCTGTTCAACGACAAGCTATCGGCCTACTCGGTGTTTTTCCTGGTCAGCTGGGCTTTCGGCGCGCTCAACACCAGCATTGTGCTGCTGTTGGAAAAAAACGCCCGCGAACTGAACGGCTTCACCCCGCCGCCGGTGGTGATACCGGAAGACGACGCCGCCCAGCCCTAAACCCCTGCCGGCAGGCATGAAAAAAGGAGCCTCGCGGCTCCTTTTTCTGTTTGACGGCACGGGCTCAAATCACGCCCAGGCCCTTCAGCATCACCACCAGGATCAACAGCGGCGACACATAGCGCAGCACGAAGAACAGCGCTTTCAACAAGCCCTCGTTCTTCAGGGCGCCCTGATTGCTCAGCGCCTGCTTCAGCTGTTCGAAGCCCCACACCCAGCCGACGAACAGGCAGAGGAAGATGCCGCCCAATGGCATCAGCAGATTGGAGGTCACGAAGTCGAACAGGTCGAACAAGGTCATGCCGAAGAGCTTGAAGCCGGACAGCGTGCTGTTGGACAAGGCGCAGCCCGCGCCCACCAAGGCCAGCAGCAACAGGTTGATCACCGTGGCCTTGACGCGGCTGATGCCGAAGCGCTCGCTGAACACCGATACCGGCACTTCCAGAATGGACAGCATCGCGCCGGTGGCGGCGATCGCGGCCAGCACGAAGAAGGCCACCATGAACACATTGCCCAGCGGCATGCTGGCGAACACCGCCGGGATGGTGATGAAGAGCAGCGACGGACCGGCCGCCGGCTCAAAGCCGAAAGCGAACACCGCGGGGAAAATGGCGATGCCTGCCAGCAGGGAAACGAACAGGTCCGCGCACATCACCCGGAAGGTGGTGACCGGGATGTTCTGATCATCGCGGAAATAGCTGCCGTAGGTAATCATGGTGCCCATGCCTATGGACAGCTTGAAGAAGGCCAGCCCCACCGCGGTCAGCACCACCGCGCCGCTGATCTTGGAAAAATCGGGGGTAAACAGGAAGTCCAGCCCTTTGGCCGCGCCGGGCAGCATCAGGCTGCGCGCGCCTATCACCAGCAACAGCAGGAACAGCAAGGGCATCAGCTTCTTGGTCACCGCCTCGATGCCTTTGGACACCCCCATCAGCAGAATGCCGCCTATCAGCAGCAAGACCAGCCATTGCCACAGCAAGGATTGCACCGGATCGGAGATCAAGGCGCCAAACGCCTGCGAGGTCACCTTGGGATCGCTGGACAAGAGGCCGCCGCCCAAGGACTTGAACACATAGGCGAAGACCCAGGCCGCCACTTCAGAATAGAAAGCCATGATCAGGAAGGCGGCCAGCACGCCGAAAGCGCTGATCAGCCACCAGGGCTGACCGGCCGGCGCCAGCGTCTTCAGCGCCGTCACCGCGTCGCGCTTGGCTTTGCGGCCCAGCATGATCTCGGCGATCATCACCGGCAAACCCACCAGCAGCGTGGCCAACACGTACACCACCAAAAAACCGGCGCCGCCATTGGTGCCGGTCAGATAAGGAAACTTCCAGATATTGCCGAGGCCCACGGCGGAACCGAGAGTCGCCGCCAACACGCCAAAGCTGGAGGTGAAGCCGTCTCGCGACTTGGCCGCGCCTCCCTGCCGCACAGATCCCACGTTCTGACTCATTTATTTTTTCTTTCTGACTACCGCGGCGCCAACGCTCGCCGGCCCCTTGGGACCGGGCGTTGAACAGCTGCTCACGCCGCCATAAAACAAGCCCGCCTAAGGGATCCCCCCGGCGGGCAACTTGAGTGTTCGGCTTGTCGCCGGCAGCGATTTTGCGGCTATTCGGTCATCAGCGCAAAAAAATCTTCACGGTTTTTGCGTCAGCTCATCTCCCAGTCGCCGCAACCAGGCCGCGCACTGCTCCAGTTGATCGATGTCGATGTATTCGTCGGGCCGGTGCGCTTGTTCGATGTTGCCGGGCCCCAACACCACGCAAGCGATGCCGGCCTCGCTGAACAGGCCGGCCTCGGTGGTGTAGGCGACGCCCTTGCCGCCGTCGCAGCCGCACAAGCGCGCCACGGTGCGGCGCACCGCGCTGTCTTCAGACGATTCGAAGGCCGGGCTGTACACCACCCGTTCGATCTCGATCTGCGCCTCCGGCGCCACCTCGCGCATCTCCAGCAACAAGGTGGCGGCGTAGTCCCGGACGGAACTGACAAAACGCTCAGGCCCATCGCCCGGCAACCAGCGGCACTCGAACATGAATTCGCAATCCTTGGGCACGATATTGCAGGCGGTGCCGCCATGAATGGTGCCGGTCTGCAAGGTGGTGAACGGCACATCATATAAGGACTGACGATGGCCGAAGGACGCTTCGGCGTCGGCCAGCTTGCGGATATGGGTGATCAGCCGCGCGGCGAACTCGATGGCGTTGACGCCTTGCGGGGTGAGCGAGGAATGCGCGGCGCGGCCGCCCACCTTGCACAGGAAATGAGCGATGCCCTTGTGCGCGATCACCGGCTGCATGCTGGTGGGCTCGCCGACGATGCAGCCCGACACCTTGACCCCGTCCGCCGCCAGGCGATCTATCAGCCGGCCCACGCCCAGGCAGCCGACTTCCTCGTCGTAAGACAGGGCGATGCCTATGCCCTGCCTTAATTCTCCGCGCGCGGCCAACTCCGCGAACCAGGGCGCCAGCGACAGCACGCAGGCGATGAAGCCCTTCATATCGGCGGAGCCGCGGCCATACAAGCGCCCATCGCCCTTATCGGTCAGAACGAAGGGATCGCTGCTCCAGACCTGGCCGTCCACCGGCACCACGTCGCTATGGCCGGACAGCACCACCAGCGGCAGCTCCGGCGCGCCGATGCGGGCGAACAGATTGGCCTTGCTGCCCTCGTCGTTGAAGGTCAGCGTGGACTCCACGCCCAATTGCGACAGATAAGCGCGCGTCCACTCGATCAATTGCAGATTGGAATGCCGGCTGGTGGTGTCGAAGCGGATCAGTTCCGCCAACAGTTCTTGCGCCGATTGAACCATCACACACTCCCACGCTTGCCGCGGTATTAATATAGATGCCGCCCAGTCTGCCTGCGCGGCCGCGCTTCGGCAACCGACGCCGCGGCCGGCGTCGCGACAAAAACGCACGCCGAGCTTGGCAAAACGGCCGCTTGTCGTTAGAATGCGTCTTCTCTTGAGGCGGGTCTCCCCGCATTGCGCGATAGCGAACCTGGTCAGGTCCGGAAGGAAGCAGCCACAGTTATTTAGCGCAAGTGCCGGGGGTCAGGCTCGCCGCCCCTCCCCTTTTTTTCAGTCTCAAATGCCAAAACGCTTTACAAAAAAGCGACCACACAGTATCTTTTTGCGTCTCGACCTGCAAATCCCATTGTCCTTGACAATAAGAATCCACTAACATTGCAAAAAACGAAGTCGACTCTTAACGGAACTTCATGAACTTTTTTGCATCAGAATTATTCCTGATGGATTTTTTTTGCTATTTTTAGGGTGCAGGGCACGAAACCTAAAAAATATTAGAACCAATATTCTTTGATACTGAGAGGAACACTCATGAAACTGTTTGAAAAGATCCCCAACCCGCGTGAGATCCGCCGCAAGCTCGGCCTGAACCAGCAAGAATTCTGGAGCCGCATCGGCGTGACCCAGTCCGGCGGCTCCCGCTACGAAAGCGGCCGCAACATGCCCAAGCCGGTGCGCGAACTGTTGCGCCTGGTTCACGTCGAGCAGATCGACCTGTCCAAGGTTCGCCGCGAAGACTTCGAAATCGTCGAGTACCTGAAGGAAACCCACCCGGACCTGTACAAGAGTCTGCGCAAAGCGGTTCGCACCAAGCTGGAAGCCCAGGACGGCAGCGTGGAAGCCACCGCCGGCTGATCCCCTTCCGCGAGGAAAGCCAGCCCGCAGCGATGCCGGCTGGCTTTATTTTTGCCCGCGTGATTGTCCGACAAGCAACGGCGCGCCTCACTCCGTCCATGCAAGGCGCCCGCCATGCCATCAGCCTAGTCCCCCGGGTTGCGCACCAGCAACACCGGCACGTCCGCCAGTTTAAGCACGCCCTCCGCCACGCTGCCCATCAGCAAATGCATTAAGCCGCTCCAGCCATGGGTACCCATCACTATCAAATCGGCGCCCCAGACGCCGGCGTCGTCCACCAGCACCGCGGCGATTTTGTCGCCCCAGCTTTCCAGGATCTTGCAATCCGCCGTCACGCCCAGCTCCTTGGCCTTGGCCCCGGCCTGACCCAACACCTGCTCGCCCGCCTGCTTGATCGATTTCTGCAGCTCGGTCGCGTCCAGAAACTCGGTGCCGCCCCAGCCGAACTGGGCCAAATCCACCACATGCACCAACTTCAGGCTGGCGCCCACCTCCTTGGCCAGATGGCAAGCCTCGTGCAATGCCAGGTTGGAGGTTTCACTATCATCCACGGGTACGAATATGCGCTGATACATGACTCTGCTCCTTGTTGTATTTGCCTTACACTTGCAGTCTATCAAACCATGCCACTGCCCTGTTGACTCAGGTTAAGACAAACAACTCAGCCAAACCACTCGCCCAAAGCCCACATCATGCCCAGAATCCAGATTGTCCTGCCTGAGCGCTTCGCATTCGAAACCCGCGTCGACATCCGCATCGGAGACATCAACTACGCCGGCCACCTAGGCAACGACGCCGTGCTGAGACTGGCTCAGGAAGCGCGGCTGCGCTTTTTACAAAGTCTAGGCTATCCGCACGAACTCAGCATCGAGGGCCTGGGCGTCGTGGTGGCGGACACCGCCATCCTCTATCGCGCGGAGGCCTTTCACGGCGAGGTGCTGCGCTTCGCGCTGGCCGTGGACGACGTCGGCGCGCGCGGTTTCGATCTGCTCTATCAGGCAAGCAATGACAAAACCGGGAAAGAAGTGGCAAGATTGAAGACAGGCCTAGTCTTCTTCGACTACGTCAGCCGCAAGCCTGCCGCCATGCCCCCAGCGTTTCTGGAGCGGCTAGGCGTCACATCAGAATAAAGGAAAGGCGTCATGAGAAAATACGCACTCAATAGCCCGGAAGCACTGGCGCGCCTGCTGGCCATGTTTATGATCACGGATGGCAATATGGACCCGCGCGAGCTGGAGCTGCTGGAGAAACTCCACGTCTACGACCTGATCGGCCTGCCGCGCAAGCAGTTCACCAAGGTGCTGGTGGATTACTGCGACGACGTCTCCGACGAAGCCAACGACGACGGCACCATTCATTTGCTGGACGCGGAGCGCATCAACGGCCTGCTGGCCGAGGTGAGCGACCACCGCAAACGCATCCTGGCCTGCGTGCTGGCCATGGATATCAGCAAGTCAGACGGCACCATCAGCGAGCCGGAAATGGCCTTGCTGAGCCATATGATGAAAAGCTGGGGCATTTCGCTGGACGATCTGGAACGCGAATTCGCCCGTTAACCCCTTTCCGCGCCAAAGCAGCCGTCCGCGCGGCTGCTTTGGCCATTTTGAAGCCTCCCCCGCCCATGACGAGCAATACCCGATTTTCCGGCACCGACAACTACATCGCCACCGAAGACCTGATGATGGCGGTGAACGCCGCCATCACGCTGGAGCGCCCGCTCCTGATCAAGGGCGAACCCGGCACCGGCAAGACCATGCTGGCCGAGGAAGTGGCCCGCAGCCTGGGCCGAGAGCTGATTGTCTGGCCGATCAAGTCCACCACCAAGGCGCAGCACGGCCTGTACGAATACGACGCGGTGTCGCGACTGCGCGACTCGCAGCTGGGCGACGCCCGCGTGCACGACATCCGCAACTACATCGTCAAGGGCAAGCTGTGGCAGGCTTTCGACGCCGACGCCGCCCCGGTGCTGCTGATCGACGAAATCGACAAGGCCGACATCGAATTCCCCAACGATCTGCTGCGCGAACTGGACCAGATGGAGTTCTTCGTCCACGAAACCCAGGAGTTCGTGCGCGCCCGCCAGCGCCCCATCATCATCATCACCTCCAATAATGAAAAAGAGCTGCCGGACGCCTTCTTGCGCCGCTGCTTCTTCCATTACATTCGCTTCCCGGACCGGGACACCATGCAGGCCATCATCGACGCCCACTTCCCCGCCCTGCGCCAGCAACTGGTCAGCGAAGCGCTGGAGGTGTTCTTCTCCATACGCGAGCTGCCGGGCCTAAAGAAGAAACCCAGCACCTCGGAATTGCTGGACTGGCTGAAACTGCTGTCGGCGGAAAACATGGACGCCGCCGCGCTGAAGCAGCGCCATCAGGACAACGCCCCGCCGCCTCTGGCGGGCGCGCTGCTCAAGAGCGAACAGGATCTGCAATTGTTCGAGCGCCTGATGCAGATGGCCAGGCTGCGCCGCTGAAATGGACATCCTGGAGCGCTTCGCCGCCTCGCTGGCGCTGGCCGGCCGCAGCGGCCACACCGCCGCCGCCTACCTGCGCGATCTGGAACAACTGGCCGCCCTGCTGAGCCCCGCTCCGCTGGAGCGGGCCGAACACGCCCAGTTGCGCAGAATCCTGGCCAAGCTGCACGCGCAAGGCCTGCACAGCCGCAGCCTGGCGCGCAAGCTCTCCGCCTGGCGCCGCTTCTACCAATGGCTGCTGGACAACGGACAGCGCGGGGACGACCCCAGCCAGGGCCTGCGCGCGCCCAAACAGGACAAGCCGCTGCCCAAGGCCTTGCCGGTGGACAGCACCGCGGCCTTGCTGGACCGCATCGACGACAACGACGCGCTCTCCATACGCGACCGCGCGCTGTTCGAGCTGATGTATTCCTGCGGGCTGCGCCTGTCCGAAGCGGTGGGATTGAATCTGGAAGACCTGGACTTTTCCGACGATCTGCTGCGCATCCGCGGCAAGGGCGGCAAGGAACGCATTGCGCCGCTGGGCGCCGAGGCGCGCGCCTGCCTGCAACGCTGGCTGGCGCAACGCCAGGCGGCGCAGGAGGAGCGCGCGGTTTTCATCGCCCGCCACGGCGGACGGCTGGGCGGACGGCAAGTGGAAAAACGCCTGCGTGACTGGGCGATCAAGACCGGCGCGCAACAACACGTGCATCCGCATATGCTGCGCCACTCCTTCGCCTCTCACCTGCTGCAATCATCCGGGGACTTGCGCGCGGTGCAGGAACTGCTGGGGCACGCCAATCTGTCCAGCACCCAGATCTACACCGCGCTGGACTTCCAGCACCTGGCCAAGGTCTACGACGGCGCGCACCCGCGCGCGCGCAAAAAACCGGACAACAAAGACTAAAAGCCTGTTCAAAGCCCGCCGCGCTTCAGCGGGTGGACGCTAAGCCGCGCGGCTGCGCGCGGCCAACAGCTCGTCCAGACGCTGCAAGGCGCGGATCACGGTTTGCGCGCGCACCTGCGCGCGATCGCCGTCGAAGCGGCAGCTGAAAGCCTCGCTCCAGCCGTCAGGGCCGGCGATGCCGAACCAGACCAGCCCCACCGGCTTGGCCGCCGTGCCGCCGCCGGGGCCGGCGACGCCGGACACCGCCACGCTCCAATCCGCGCCGGACAACGCCTGCGCGCCGGCGGCCATCTGCCTCACCACCGCCTCGCTGACCGCGCCGTGCTCGCGCAAGGCGCCGTCCTCCACCCGCAGCAGACGCTGCTTGGCCTCATTGCTGTAAGTGACCACGCCGTAGCCGAACCAGGCGGAACTGCCGGCGATGTCGGTCAGCGCCGCGGCGATCATGCCGCCGGTGCAGGATTCGGCGGCGGCAACGCTCTCGCCCGCCGCCAGCAAACGCTCGCCCAGACGGCGAGCCAATTCCAGACTTTCTTGCATGGCCATCCTCTCAGCCTCGCCGCGCTTTGAAATGGCGGATCAAGCCGTTGGTGGAGCTGTCGTGCGCCAGCGCGTCGTCGCCGGCGGCCAGCTCCGGCAGAATGCGGCGCGCCAGTTGCTTGCCGTACTCCACCCCCCACTGATCGAAGGAGTTGATGCCCCAGATCACGCCCTGCACGAACACCTTGTGCTCGTACAGCGCCAGCAGCATGCCCACGCTGCGCGGACTCACCTCGTCCAGCGCCAGGGTGTTGGACGGCTGATTGCCCGGGAAGAGCTTCTGCGGCAACAGCATGTCCAGCTGCTCGCCCGGCAAATGCGCCAGCTCCCGCATCGCCTCGGCCTCGCTCTTGCCGCGCATCAAGGCTTCGGTCTGGGCCAGGCAGTTGGCCACCAGCACCTGGTGCTGGTCCGCCACCGGATAATGACTGCGCATCGGGATGATGAAGTCGCAAGGCACCAGTCGCGTGCCCTGATGCAGCAGCTGGAAAAAGGCGTGCTGACTATTGGCCCCCTCTTCGCCCCAGATCACCGGGCCGGTGTCGAAGTCCAGCGCCTCGCCGTAACGGCCGACGCGCTTGCCGTTGGACTCCATGTCCAATTGCTGCACATGGGCCGGCAGACGCCGCAAGCCGTGGTCGTAAGGCATGATGGCGTGGGTATGGGCGCGATAGAAGGTGTTGTACCAGACGCCGATCAGCGCCAGCAGCACCGGCATATTGGCGGCGAAGGGCGCGCTGAAGAAATGCCGGTCCATCGCGTGACCGCCGGCCAGGAACTCCTGGAAGCGGTCGAAGCCTATCGACAGCATCACCGGCAGGCCGATGGCCGACCACGTGGAGTAGCGGCCGCCCACCCAGTCCCAAAAGCCGAACATATGCGCCGGATCGATGCCGAAAGCCTGCACCGCCGGCTGATTGGTGGACACCGCGACGAAATGACGCGCGATATCGGCCTCGCTCCCCGCCTGCAAAAACCACTGACGCGCCGCCTGGGCGTTCAGCAGCGTCTCCGGCGTGGTGAAGGATTTGGACGCGATGATGAACAGGGTTTCGGCGGGGTCCAGCCGCTGCAGCGTGCCCGCGACGTGCGCGCCGTCCACATTGGAGACGAAATGCACGTCCAGCTCCGGCGACGCGTACGCGGCCAGCGCCTCTTTCACCATCAGCGGCCCCAGATCGGAACCGCCTATGCCCAGATTGACCACGTGACGGATGCGCCGGCCGCTGAAGCCTTTCCACTCGCCGCCGCGCACCTGTTCGCTGAAAGCGCGCATCCGCGCGAGCACCGCCTGCACCTCGGCCACCAGCTCGCAGCCGTCCAGCAGCAGGCTCTCGCCGGCCGGCAGCCGCAAGGCGGTGTGCAGCACCGCGCGGTCCTCGCTGACGTTGATGCGCTCGCCGCCGCGCATTTTCTCCATCCAGCCGGCCAGATCGGCCTCGCGCGCCAATTCGAACAACAGCTCCAGCGTGCGTTCGGTGATGCGGTTCTTGGAGTAGTCCAGCAACAGGCCGTCCAGCTCCAGCGAAAAGCGCTGGAAACGCTGCGGGTCGGCGTCGAACAACTCGCGCATATGCATGTGCCGGGTCGCGCGCTGATGCTGATGCAGCCGGGCCCAGACCCGGGTGGAATTAATGTCGGAACTGCGTTGCGAAGCCATATGGATTGCCGCTGGAATAAGTGTTCGCCAATAAAAAGGAGCAAGCTCCGCTGCGGAGCCGCTCCTGTGGGACAGTACCCCGCTTAAAACGTGTCTACGATCTCGCGAGCTAGAGCGGGACAAGGCGTTGCAGCTGAGAAAGCGGAATGTACTCGTGGCACATGCGCATTTCGAAGCGGCACTCGCCGTGCCACGTCTCACGACACGCGGCGGATCGTAAACAGGTTCTTAGAGCTTGAGGAAATGCTCACGGTAGTAACGCAACTCCTCGATGGACTCCAGGATGTCCGCCAGCGCCTCGTGCTTGCCGCGTTTGACCACGCCGCGCGCCACCTCCGGCTTCCAACGCTTGCACAACTCTTTCAGCGTAGACACATCCAGGTTGCGATAGTGGAAATACTCTTCCAGCTTGGGCATCCAGCGCACCATGAAACGACGATCCTGGTGGATGGTGTTGCCGCACATCGGCGTGATCCGCGGCGGCACGTGCAGAGCCATGAAATCCAGCAGGATTTGCTCGGCCTCGGCTTCGCCCAGCGTGGAGGCCTTGACCTTTTCGATCAGGCCGCTCTTGCCGTGGGTGTTCTTGTTCCAGTCGTCCATGCCGTCCAACACCTCGTCGGGCTGGTGGATCACCAACACCGGCGATTCCGCCACCACGTTCAGCTGGCTGTCGGTCACGATCATCGCCACTTCGATGATGCGGTCGGTCTCTGGATTCAGGCCCGTCATTTCCATGTCGAGCCAGATGAGGTTCATTTGATCTTGTGTCATACTTGCCAATCTTTGCAAAACCCTTCTATTTTCCTTCATTGCCGCGCTGGCGGCAAACCTGACAGCAGATAACGGACTCCGATGACCGAGGCATTCAGCTCTCTCTTCCTGGCCGCGCTGGCGGCCACACTCGCGCTAAAACTCTGGCTGGGCTGGCGCCACGCCCGCCACATCGCCCGCCACCGCGCGGAAGTGCCCGCCGCTTTTCGCGACGCCATCGCCTTGCAACAACATCAATTGGCCGCCGATTATTGCATCGCCAAGACCCGTTTCGGCCTGTTTTCCGCCGTGCTGGACAGCCTGGTGATCCTGGCGCTGACCTTTGGCGGCGTGCTGCAATGGCTGGCCGGCGCCGTGGCCGCCGCAGGCGTCTCGCCGCTGCCGTCCGGCCTGCTGCTGATCGTGGGCGTGGCGACGCTGACCGGCTGCGTCAGCTTTCCGCTCAGCCTGTACTCCACCTTTGGCATCGAGGCCCGCTTCGGCTTCAACAAGACCACGCCCAAGCTGTTCATCATCGACCAGATCAAGGGCCTGCTGCTGGGCGCCGTCATCGGCTTGCCGCTGGTGGCGCTAGTGCTGTGGCTGATGGACATTTCCGGCCCGCTGTGGTGGCTGTGGGTCTGGCTGGTCTGGACCGGCTTCCAGCTGCTGATGGTGGCGATCTACCCGACGCTGATCGCGCCGCTGTTCAATAAATTCACTCCGCTGGAAGACCTGGAGCTCAAGGCGCGCATCGAAGCGCTGCTGCAACGCGCCGGCTTCCAGAGCCAGGGCGTGTTCGTGATGGACGGCTCCCGCCGCTCCAGCCACGGCAACGCCTACTTCACCGGCTTTGGCGCCGGCAAGCGCATCGTGTTCTTCGACACCTTGCTGGGGCAATTGGACCACCAGGAAATCGAAGCGGTGCTGGCTCACGAGCTGGGCCATTTCAAGCGCCGCCACATCGTCAAGCGCATCGCGCTGGCCTTCGCGCTGTCGCTGGGCTTCCTCTTCTTGCTGGGGCAGCTGCTGGACGCGCCCTGGTTCTACGCCGGCCTGGGCGTTTCCACGCCCAGCACCGCGATGGCGCTGATCCTGTTCTTCACCGCGGTGCCGGCCTTCACCTTTCCGTTCACCCCGCTGTCCAGCAGCCTGTCGCGCCGCCACGAATACGAGGCCGACGACTTCGCCGCCAGCGAAACCGACGCCGGCAAACTGGTGTCCGCCCTGGTCAAACTTTATCGCGACAACGCGTCCACGCTGACGCCGGACCCGCTGCATTCCGCTTTTTACGACTCGCACCCGCCCGCCGCGCTGCGCATCAACCATCTACAAGGAAACCGCTGACATGAACCTGCTCGAACTGTCCTGCGAAGCCCAACACGGCGCCAGCCCGCTGGCCGCCAGCACCGTCAACCAATTGATGGGTTCCCTGCCCGGCTGGAACATCCGCGGCATCGAACTGACCAAGACCTTTCCCTTCGCCAACTTCCACGACACCATGGCCTTCGTCAACGCGCTGGCCTGGATCGCTCACCGCGAAGACCACCACCCGGATCTGTCGGTGCATTACAACCGCGTCGTCGTCAACTTCAGCACCCACGACGCCGGCGGCCTAACCCTGAACGACTTCATCTGCGCCGCCAAGACCGAAGCGCTGCTGGCCCGCCCATGACAGGTCAGACCGGACAAATCATCCGCAGCCACGGCCGCCGCTTCATCGTTGAATCCGACGGCCAGGTTTACGATTGCACCACCCGCGGCAAACGCGTCGATTTCGCCTGTGGCGACTGGGTGGACATCCTGGTGCAGAACAAGGAACAGGCCGTCATCGAGCGCTCGCAAGAGCGACGCAGCCTGCTCTACCGCCAGGACGACTGGAAAACCAAGGTCATCGCCGCCAATGTGACCCGCATCCTGTTCGTGATCGCCGCCGTGCCCAGCCCCAACGAAGAACTTCTGGGCCGCTGCCTGATCGCCGCGGAAGCCGGCGACATCGACCCCGTCATCGTGGTCAACAAGGCCGACCTGCCGGAAACCGAGGGCTTGCTGCGCAAGTTGGAGCTGTACCGCCAACTGGGCTACCAAGTGGTCACCCTGTCCGCCAAGCAGGACGTCGCGCCGCTGCTGCCCTTGCTGCAAGGCCAGACCAGCGTCTTCGTCGGCCAGTCCGGCATGGGCAAGTCCACGCTGACCAATGCGCTGCTGCCGGACGCCAACGCCCGCATCGGCGACATTTCCACCGCGCTGGACTCCGGCCGCCACACCACCACCCACGCCACGCTTTACCATCTGAACGCGGACAGTCATCTGATCGATTCCCCCGGCCTGCAGGAGTTTGGCCTCAAGCATTTGAAGGCCGCCGAACTAACCCGTTACTTCCCGGAAATACGCCCGTTGATTGGTCAATGCCGCTTCCACAATTGTTCGCACCGCGTGGAACCGAACTGTGCCATCATGACCGCATGTGAATCGGGCGCCATCGCCAAGTCCCGGCTCTCTTTGCTGCAACGTCTAACGGATGAACTTTCACCGTCCAAGCCGTGACGAAGGGTGTGCGTACTTTCCATTCACATACGCGGGTAATTCACTTATCCTAAAAAACTGAAAGTCGTATCGCATAAGCATATCCAGACAGACAGCCAAAAAAGGAGCCAGCACTATGACTAAGCGAATCGCACTCGTAACCGGCGGCATGGGCGGTATTGGCACCGCCATCTGCAAAGCCCTGGCGGAAAGCGGTCACATCGTAGTCACCACCTACAGCAAGCCCGGCCGCGAACAAGCCTGGCTCGCCGACATGAAGGGGCTGGGACTCAAGGATATCCACGCCTACCAATGCGACGTCACCGACACCGCAGCCTGCAAGGCACTGGCCGAAAAGGTGGCCAAAGACCTGGGGCCGGTGGACGTGCTGGTCAACAACGCCGGCATCACCCGCGACTGCAGTTTCAAGAAGCAGACCAAGGACGATTGGGACGCGGTGCTGCGCACCAATCTGGACTCCCTGTTCAATATGACCAAGCCGGTGGTGGACGGCATGGGCGACCGCGGCTTCGGCCGCATCATCAACATCTCCTCGATCAACGGTCAGAAGGGGCAGTTCGGCCAGACCAACTACTCCGCCGCCAAGGCCGGCATGCACGGCTTCACCATGGCCCTGGCGCAGGAAGTGGCGCGCAAGGGCGTGACCGTCAACACCATTTCGCCCGGCTATATCGCCACCGATATGGTGATGGCGGTGGCGGAGGAGACGCGCGACAAGATCGTGGCGCAGATTCCGGTGGGCCGCCTGGGCAAGCCCGAGGAAATCGCCGCCCTGGTCGCCTTCCTCGCCTCCGAACAAGCCGGCTTCATCACCGGCGCCAACGTGGCGATGAACGGCGGTCAACACATGATGTAAACGGGCCCCGGCCCGCCGCGCGACGCCGCCCCGCCGGGCGGCGTTTTCTTTTGCCCGCCCGCTGTGTATGCTGTCGCTTTCCCAAGCCACACCCCGACGACACCCCATGGCAGAACAGCTGATCATCCACGGCGCCGACAAACAAGAGCGCTATCAAACCCTATTGCCGCAGGCGCTGGCGCTGATTGAGTCCGAGACCGATCAGATCGCCGCGCTGGCCAATCTCTGCGCCGCCTTGCACAGCAGCTTCGACTGGCTGTGGACCGGCTTCTACCTGGTCAAGGACAAGCAACTGGTGCTTGGCCCCTTCCAGGGCCCGATCGCCTGCACTCGCATCCCGTTTGGCAAAGGGGTGTGCGGCAGCGCCTGGCAGGCCGAAAAAACCTTGGTGGTGGAAGATGTCGACGCTTTCCCCGGCCATATCGCCTGCTCCTCCAGCGCCCGTTCGGAAATCGTGGTGCCCGTCCGCAACGCCGCCGGCGAAGTGGTCGCGGTGCTGGATGTGGACTCCAGCGAACCGGCCAGCTTCGACGCGGTGGACGCCGAATATCTGGAGCGCATCGCCGCGGGGCTGGCCCGCTTGTTCTGAGAAAGCCCGCAAACCGGCCTCAAGAGCTTTCGAGGCCGCCGCGGCCATGAAAAAAGCGCGCCCTTTGGCGCGCTTTTCATTGCCGGCCCTTGCCGCCGGCTACGACTGCAAATGCATAGGGTCTCGCCCCTCGCGGGATCTCGACCACGCGCGCCCCGCCAGCTCCAGAACCCAGAACACGGCCAGACCGGACAGAATGGACAGATTCTTGCCCGCGGCCATCGCCAGCAAACCCTGCCAGAAAGAGCCGCCGTCCGCCCAGCACAAGCCGCACCACACGAACAAGGCCAGCAGGGAGATCAGCGCCGGCGCGCGATAATATTCGACGAAAGTCATATTGCCTCCAATCAAGACAATCCTCACGTCAAACTAGCAAAGCCGGCTTCCGCCGGCATCGTGGCAAGCACTTAGTAGAAACACGCGCCCGGAGCGCGCTAGCCCAGCAGGGGCAATTGCAGTTGCCGCCCCAGCCATTCGCGCAAGCCGGCCTCGTCCAGCGCCAACAGCTCCTGGCGCGAACCGGCCAGAACCTCGACCAAACGCGCCAGCTGCCGCTCGGCGCCCAGATTCACCTCGCCGGCCAGCCGGCTGTTCTCGCTGGCCATATCCAGCAAGCGCGCCGAAGTCTGCTCCAACTGCACCGCCTGCCGCAACGCATCCTGCTCCAAGGCGGCGTTGCGCCCTTCCAGCCACTCCAGCCTCGCTTCCAAACGGCCGTTGTCTCGCTCGCGCTCCGCTAGACGGTCGCGCCACTCGCCCTCCAGCCGCGTCCGCTCGCGCCGGCTTTGTTGCAAAGCCTCTTCCTGGCGCGCCTGCGCCTGCTGCATCGCCCGACGCTCCTCTTCCATCTGTTCGTAGAGCCGCAGCCGCAAACCTTCCAGCCGCTCATAGGCCAGCGCCTCGCGCCGCGCGGCTTCCTCCCGCGCCTCCTGCACTTTCAGCTCGGCGCGCTCTTCCAGTTCCTGCTGACGTTGCTCCGCCTGACGCCTAAGCTCGGACAGCTCTTTCCTGGACTGCTCCAGCCTCGACTCCTGCTCCAGCTGCGCCCGCTCCAGCATCTGGCGCCGGGTTTCCTCGCCCTGCAAGCGTCCTTCCAAGTCCGCCAGCCTCGCGGCGCGCAACTCCAGCTCGCGCAAGGCGGACTGCAACTCGGCCTGGCGCGCCGCCAGGCCGGCTTCCAGCTCGCGGGTCTCCGCCGCGGCCTGGGCCACCGCGGTTTCCGCGTCCTGACGCAAAGACTCCAGCCGCCCGTCCGCCTCGTCGCAGGCCCGCTGCCACACTTGTTCAAAGACTTCGGCCAGGCCGGCCGGCCAATCCGGCCGCCGCGACGACACCGCCACCCGCGACAGAAACTCCTGCCGCCACTCTTTCAAGGTGTTGTTGATCGTGGTGTTGGAGCCCGCGCCTATCCTGGCCCTCACCTCCATCACCGTCGGCCATACGCCTTCGCCCACCAGCTCGAACGCCGCCTGCCGGATGCGCGAATAAATATCTGTCGCCATGCCTGAAAATGCCCGTTTGTCGTGGCCGACATTCTAGCAAAGCGTCGCTTTAAAATATATTACGTATTACATTTAAAATTTAACAGACAGCCTGCGCATGCCTCGGCCGGAAAACACAAAGGGCGGCGCGCCGTTTACGGCGCCCGCCCCGCATCGCTCCGTCCGCCCGCGTCAACCGCGCGCAGCTTCGCCCACGAAGATTTCCACCCGCCGGTTCTTCGCCCGCCCAGAGGCGCTGGCGTTGCTCGCCACCGGCTCATGCGAGCCGCGGCCGGCGATGCTGATCCGCCCCTCCGCCACGCCGCGCGCGGTCAGATAGTCGCGCGTGGCGCGGGCGCGGTTCAGCGACAGCGGGTCATTGACCGCATTGGAACCGGTGTTGTCGGTATGGCCGACGATCTTCACCGTGGTCACCGGGTTCTGGTTCAAGGTGGTGGCGAAACGGTCCAGAATCGGCCGCAGATTGGGCTTGATGTCGTAGCGGCCCACGTCAAAAGACACATCGCTGGGGATGTCCAGCTTCAGCTGATTGTCCGCGGTCTGGCTGACGCTGACGCCCGAACCCTTGGTCGCCTGCTCCATCGCCGCCTTCTGCTCCTGCATGTGCTTAGACCACAAATAGCCGCCACCGGCGCCCAGCGCCGCGCCCAGGGCCGCGCCGGTGGCGGCGCTGCGACCGGGGTTGCCGCCGGCGGTCAGGCCGCCCAGCACCGCGCCGGCCACCGCGCCAATCGCCGCGCCGGTACCGGTGTCTTTCTGGGTTTCGGACATGTTCGCGCAGCCGGACAGGCCGCCGCTCCCCAGCGCCAATGCAACAAACATCACGATCAGTTTATTCATGCCTGGATCCTTTCCATTCAGTCCATTACCCGCCCCGGCTCCTGCGGGACGCGCTTTCAGCATATACCCATTGCGTTGCGGCCACCGCGCGCCCCGGCCAAAAGACAGGCGCGGCTGAAACCTCCAAAGCGACAAAACGCTTGATTCGCTTGCCAAAGCCTTCCCTTGCCGCGCCAATCCGCGTACCATCGCGCCTCGCTTTACGGGAGGGAATATGAACACGCAGACTACGGCCCGCGCCTGCGGCATTGACTTTGGCACATCCAACTCCACCGTGGGGTGGCTGCGCCCGAACCAAGCCACTCTATTGACGCTGGAGGACGGCAAGATCACCTTGCCCTCGGTGGTTTTCTTCAATTACGAGGAAGATCATTCCGTGTTCGGCCGGCTGGCGCTGCAGGAGTACATGGAAGGCTATGAAGGCCGGCTGATGCGCTCGCTGAAAAGCCTGCTGGGCTCCAACCTGATCGACAGCCAAACCGAAGTGCAAGGCAAGGCCCTGCCTTTCCGCCACCTGCTCAGCCTGTTCATCCAGGAAGTGAAGCTGCGCGCCGACCGCGCCGCCGAGCGCCCGTTCGAACAAGTGGTGCTGGGCCGCCCGGTGCACTTTGTCGACGACAACCCCAAGGCCGACGCCGAAGCCGAGACCACGCTGGGCGAGATCGCGCGCCAGGTCGGCTTCAAGGACGTGTCCTTCCAGTTCGAACCCATCGCCGCCGCCTTCGACTACGAAGCCCGGCTGGAGCGCGAAGAGCTGGTGCTGATCGTCGACATCGGCGGCGGCACCTCGGACTTCACCCTGATCCGCCTGGCGCCCGAGCGCCACCGCCTGGACGAGCGCCTCGACGACATTCTCGCCACCGGCGGCGTCCACATTGGCGGCACGGACTTCGACAAGCAATTGAGCCTGCACGGCGTGATGCCCCTGTTCGGTTTCAAGAGCCGGCTGCGCAACAACGCGGAGATGCCGTCCAGCCAGTACTTCAACCTGGCCACCTGGCACACCATCAACTTCGCCTACACCCGCAAGGCCTGGATGGACCTGCAGGACGTGCACCGCGACGCGGCGCAGCCGCAGGTGCTGGACCGCCTGTTCCGCCTGATCCAGGACCGCGCCGGCCACCGACTGGCGATGCAGGTGGAAGCCGCCAAGATCGCGCTGTCGGACGAGGCGCAGCACCGGCTGGACCTGGGGCATATCGAGGCCGGCCTGCATTGCGAGTTGAGCCGCGATCAATTCAATCACAGCATAGACGCGATGCTGGGCCAGATCGGCGCCACGGTGCGCCAATTGCTGACCGACGCCTGCGCACAGGCCGACGACATCGACACCGTCTTCTTCACCGGCGGCTCCAGCGGCGTGCCGGCGCTGCGCGACAGCATCAAGCGCCTGCTGCCCCAGGCCCGCCATGTGGAAGGCGACCTCTTCGGCAGCATCGGCAGCGGCCTGGCGATCGAGGCCGCCAAACGCTACGGTTAAGACACGATTCGCGCCCGGCCCGCCGGACCCGGAAACGCCAAAGGCCGAGCATGCTTGCTCGGCCTTTTCGCTTATTCGCACGGCGGCGGTGCTTACGCGCCGGAACCGCCGTTAGTCTTCTTGCCCTTGCGCCGCGCCTCCGGCGGCAGATCGAACTCGAACAACTGCGCGGTGCGCCCGGTCTGCGATTGACAGGCTATCATCAGCGCGCGGTTGATCGCCTCCTTCTTGCTGACGCCCCACCACTCTATCATTTTATCCAGCGACTTCTGCGCGTCCCGGCTCAGCTCCACCGTCACCGACAGCTCCTGCAGGCGGCTGCGGCGCAGTTCGCGGCTGCGCCGCTTGCGCTCGGCCACCGTCATCGCGCGTTCGCCCAGGGGCTTGCGTCCCGGCTTTTTGCGGACGCCGCCAATCAGATCGAAGGTGTAGTGATCGCAAGGATCTTTCATGGCTTGAGTGACGGGTCACGGTCGTTGCTGAAGAGGGGCGCAAGGATAGCACAAAACAAGCCCTGGCGGGCGTTTCACGCATTCCCGGCGCAAAATATCCCATTGCGATGCGGCGGGCGCAAAAAAACCCCGGCCTGGTGCCGGGGCAGACTCAATCAGCCGCCCTGAAGGCTGATCGAAAGCGACTATACAGTTCCAGCATAGCCCTTGTTTCGGCTTTGCACAGCCCGCTTTGGCGTAGTCGGGCCCCGTCTCAGTCGCTGCCGAATTCCCGCTCCAGTTCCGCCAGCGCCTGGCGCGTCACCCGCACCGGCATCAAGGCGCGGCGCAAAGGCTGGGCCTGCCCCAGCACCAGCTCCTCGAACTCCAGTTCGGTGGCGTCCTCGCCCGGCGCGTCCTGCTTGATCCCCATGCGGTTCAGGTACAAGGTCCGCCATTCCAGCCGAAAATATTCGGCCGGATGCTCCAGCACATGGCGCACCGTCTCCAGCAAGCCCTCAAGGCTCAGCGCGCCGCGCGCCTCGCGCAATTGGGGCTCGATCTCGGCCATGCGCCGCTGCACCCCTTCGCAGGTATCGGGCAAGGGCGAACCGTCCGAGGAGCCGTCCACCACGGTGCCGGCCTCGCAACGCAGCACGCTCAAGCGCAATTGCAGCCGCGACATCTCATTGTCCAAGGTCTGGCGCAACTGCTCCAGCAGGCTCAGCCGCCGCGCGATCACCGTGACCAGCATTTCCTCGCTGCGCCGCGCGCTGCTCTCAAGCAGCAGCTCGCGCGACGCGCAGGGCATGGCCAGCCTATGACCGTCAAAGCTCACCACCTGCTGCGGCACTTCGCGGCGCAGCTCCCCGCCCTCCATCGCCACGCCCAGGCGGCCGGTTTCGCTGCGCGCCATCGACAACAAGGCCCAGGCCTCGTCGCCCTGGCTGGCGGACAGGAAGAAATTGCGCAAGGCTTCGCTCTGCCGCAGGCAGGACAAAAGGCTGGCCGGCCCGGAAAACAGCAAGCCCAGCCGCGGGTCCTGCGCAAAGCCGCGCAAGGACAGCGCCAGCGGCTCCGGCATTCGGCTGGGCAACTCGGCCAGATAGGCCTGGGTGACGCGCATGCCCGGGGCCAGCGCGTCCAGATAGCCGGGAGACAGGCGCAAACGCTTGTCCGTGCCGTCGACCAGGCTCTCTATCGCCTGCGTCAACTCCCGCTGCTGCTGCCGGCTTTCGGCATCCAGCCCCCATCTTTGCAACAAGCGCCCTAACATGCGTCCCCCACTGACAACCGGCCGTCCGGCCGGATCAAAACGATTCGTCGTCGCGCAGATAGCGCCATTGGCCGGTGGGCAGATTGCCCAGCTTGACCTTGCCGATGCGAATCCGCTTCAGGCCCACCACGCGCAAGCCCACCAGTTCGCACATGCGGCGGATCTGGCGTTTCTTGCCCTCGCGCAGCACAAAACGCAACTGATCCTCGTTTTGCCAAGCCACGGTGGCAGGCAGCAATTTTTTACCATCCAGCTCCAGACCGTGATTGAGCAGACTCAAACCTTCGTCGGAAAGTTCGCCCTCCACCCGCACCAGGTACTCCTTGTCCACACTGGAATGCTCGCCGATGATCTGCTTGGCCACCCGGCCGTCCTGGGTCAGGATCAACAGGCCCACCGAATCGATGTCCAGGCGGCCGGCCGGCGCCAGCCCTCTCAGATGCTGCGCAGAAAACCGGCGGCGGCTCTTGTCCTCCGCCCACTGGTTTTCCGGCTTGACCAACACCACCGCCGGCTCGTAGCCGTCCTCGGCCTGGCCGGACACATAACCCATGGGCTTGTTCAGCAGGATGGTGACGCGCGAGGCTTGAGCGTCCTGCGCCTTCTTGTCCACTTCGATCAGATTGTGCGGCAGCACTTTCTGCCCGAGGACGGCCACCTCGCCGTCCACTTTCACCCACCCTTGTTCGATATAGCTATCGGCCTCGCGGCGCGAGCACAAACCCAACTCGGCCATGCGTTTCGACAGGCGCACTGGTTCCATCATTTCGTTCCGTAATAAAAAAAGCGGCTTGCGCCCGCTGCGGCGCCCGCTCCGTCTCCATCTTCCAAGACAGACGCTCGGGCCACCCGCAACCACCGGCAAGTCCGCTGTTGCATTCCCGCTATTGTAGGGGATGCCACTGCAACTGGCTATGCGCCAACCATCACCTTCTTGTTGGAGACTTACTCAGCCAGGACGCTAGACTGAACCCCAGCTCGTCGTCGAGCATTGCGCAGCGCTCGGCGGCAAGCATGACGCTGCGCCGATCGGCACCCGCTATGCGCTGGCCATCCGCTACCGGGCGATACTCCCTGCCCACGCCAAGGAAACAACGCAGGCGTCTTAGCACTATTGCAACTTCCCCACGATCATCGCCGAGGCTGCAAGCGCGCAACCCAAGCCGCCATGAGGATCGCCACGACCGCAATGCCTGTGGCGACATAGCCGATGCTCTCCAATCCCCATTGAGGAATGACCAAGCCGCCGATGATGGCTCCCAGACCCGTGCCGGCGTTGGCTGCCGACACGTTCAAGGTACCGGCCAGTGCCTGGGCGTGTGTGGCGGACTTCATCACCCGCACCTGGCAGATGGGGAACAGCGCCGTATAGGCGATGCCCCAAACCGCCAGCGCCAGGCCCAGCAAGACCAATGAACCGGCCAGCGGCACGCTGGCAGCCATGCCGACACCGAGCAGCAGCGAGAATGCGGCGGTCGCGCCCAATGGACTGCGATCCACGAAGCGTCCCCCCAACCAATTGCCAAGCAGGCCAATAGCGCCAAAGCCCATGAGCCACCAGCCGACATGCGCCGGCGCCACGGCAGCGATACGCTCCAGCGTATCGGCCAGATAGGTATATGCGGTGAACATCGCCGTAAACACCGCCACCGACAGGGCGACATTGCCGACGAAATAGGGATCTTTCAGGATGCGCGTCTGTTCCGCCAGACGCAGCCGCTCGGGCCTTGCCACGGTCGGCATGAAGACCGTCAACGCCAACGCCATCACCAGCGACAGCCCGGCCAGCACCCAGAAGGTCCCGCGCCAGCCGATGGCGTCGGACGCCAGCGTACCCAGCGGAATGCCGAACAGCAAAGCGGCGGAGATGCCGAGATACACCTGCGACACCGCGCGGCCAGCCTGTTGCGGGCCTACGATCTGCCCCGCCGTTTCGCTCGCCGTGCCCCAGAACACCGGCAGCACCAGCGCCGGAATGAACCGGGCAAGCGCCAGCACCCACACGTTGGGCGCTATCGCAGCCAGGGCATTGGACGCTGCGAAGATCAGCAGGATGGCGATGAACAGACGCTTGCGCTCGAGGTGAGACAACAGAGCGGTCAGCACCGGACCGAACAGCATCACGGTGAAGGCGAACAGGGTCACGAGCTGACCGGCGGCCGAAATCGAGATATCCAGATCGCGGGCGAGCGCCGGCAGCAGCCCAACAATCAGGTATTCCGTCGTAACGATGACAAAGGCGGCTACGGCGAGGATGGCGATGGAAAGGCCACCGCGACCTGCTGAAGTGCCGACGCCGGGCGTTGCAAATGAAAGCATTAAGGAGACTCCTAACATAAGGTTCACTATTGAAGCCATCCTATTTGAGAAATAAAATACTATCTCTGATAAATTTTCTGCCGTTTATTGATAAATATTCGTCAATAAACGCATGGAGGCATGCATGATTCCGTCTGAGCGCTTAAAGGGCATTGAAGCCTTTGTGGCTACGGCAGATGCGGGCAGCTTTACGGCCGCAGCAGAACGCTTGCATCTGACCAGCTCCGCCGTCAGCAAAAGCGTGGCTCGTCTGGAAGGCCGACTCAGCGCCAGGCTGTTTGAGCGCACGACCCGCCGCTTGGCATTGACGGATGCAGGGGCAGCGTTCTACCGCACATGCGTGAGAGTGTTGGCTGATCTCGAAGAAGCGGAAGCTGTGCTCGCCGCACAAGGTAGCGAACCGGTAGGCCGCTTGCGACTCGACGCACCGGCGACGTTCGGTCGAATGCACGTCTGGCCCTTGATGCTGCGTTTCTCCCAGCAGCACCCTCATCTACGCGTGCATTGTTCCTTGACCGATCGTTTCGTCGATCTGGCTGATGAGGGCATAGACGCGGCAGTGCGCATCGGCGGCCCGGAGCACTGGCCCGCGGCGGTGGCCCATCGCTTCCTGGGCCGTGAGCGCCTCGTCTTCTGCGCGTCCCCCGATTACATGGAGATCCATGGCGTACCAACATCCCCTGCCGATCTGGTCAAGCACGATGCCGTGCTCTACGGCAAAGCTGATGGCACGACCAGTCCATGGCTGATTGCGCATGACAACGGGACGATTGAGCGACGCACGATGGAAGGACGCATCATCGTCGGAAACGGCGAGGCTCAAGTTGCAGCGGTTGAGGCTGGTTGCGGCGTCGCGCAGTTGGCAACTTGGCTGGTGCGCGACGAAATCGAGCGAGGGACCTTGGTGCCGATCCTGCCGGAGCGGGCGACAGACGGCCTCCCCCTCAACCTCGTATGGCCGGTAGGGCGTCAGTTATTGACCAAGGTAGACGCCATCCTAGAACTCCTGACAGAAAAATTGACGATTCAATGAAAGAGATCGTAAACACGGGGCAACGCTCCCACCCCATCTCTGGACTTGGCCAGCTAGATCACACGCCCCGGATCAGGACACAGCGAAAGTGCCACCGCTCCACGCTCACCCCCTTTCCTGGGCAGTGAGCACGCCGACCTGGCGCAAGGCCACGGCGGACAGCACGGTCAACACCGCAACACTTGCGGCGCTGAAAATGGCGGCGGCATGCAGCCCTGCCATGAACGCCGCCTGCGCCTGCGCCATGAGGCCAACGGGCAACGCCGATGCGAGAGAGGACGCCGCCCACAAACTATCCACGACCGCTTCGCGCATGCTCGCCTCAAGGCCGCTGGGCAAATGGCTCAACATGGTGTGGCGATAAACCGCGCTGGCAATGCTTCCAAGCAGCGCAATGCCCAACGAAATGCCCAAGTCCTGCACCATCTCGGTCATTGCCGAGGCCGACCCGGCTTGTTCCGCTGGCGCAGAACCAACCACCAAATCAGTTCCCAAAGCGGCGATCGTGCCGTTGCCCAAATAAGTCAAGGCCAGTGCAGCAACCGCCACCGTCACGCCTCCGGCATCAGCCGTCATCTGCGTCAGCATCAGATAGCCCACCATCGACAGCGCCAATGAACCCGCGACAACGAATCCCGGCCGGATCGCCCTGGCCACGAGCGGCGCGCCCGTACCGCCAATGACCATGGCCAGTGCGGCCAGGCCCATCCACAGCCCCGCGGCCGCCGGAGACAGCCCCATCACCAACTGGAGGTACTGAGCGACCAGCATCATCGTGCCACCGACTGCCACGAGACCGAACAAGAGCACGATGAGCGCAACCGAGAATGCGCGCTTGGAGAACAGGCTCAAATCAAGCAACGGATCGGCCAAGCGCCGCTGACGCTGGATGAAGACCCCGGCGAACAACACCCCGACCAGGATGGCGACGCCGGCATCCAGCGTGATAGCGGATTGGGCAATCTGCTTGACGCCATAGACGAACGGCAGCATGGCCGCCAGCGATAGCAACACACTGGGCAAGTCCAGCCGTCCTGCCTTTGGCGCACGGCACTCTGGAAGCAGCCATGGCGCGAGCAACAGCAGCAGGATCACCACCGGCACAGCGATCAGAAATGCCGCCCCCCACCAGAACCACTCCAGCAACAGCCCGCCCACGACCGGCCCCAATGCATATCCGATCCCCCACATCGTTGCCCAGATGCCAATGCCCAGCGCTCGCTGGCGCGGGTTGGGGAATAGATTGCCGATCAAGGCCAACGTGGACGGCATCAGGGTGGCGCCTGCCACGCCGAGCGCTGCCCGCGCTGCAATCAGCATCTTGGCGCTGGAGGAAAAAGCGGCGAGCACCGACGCCGCGGCAAACGCGACAGCACCGATCAGCAGGAGCTTGCGACGGCCAATCCGGTCGCCCAGCGTCCCCATCGTGATGAGAAAGCCCGCAATCAGGAAGCCGTAGGCGTCCATGATCCACAGCGCTTGTGAACTGGTGAGCTGCAAATCCACCGCCAAGGCAGGCAGGGTCAGATGCAATAGCGTCAGGTCCAGGCCGAGCATGACGGTTGGCAGGGATAGAAGGGCCAGCCCCGCCCAGGCGCGAGGCCCTGCGCGCTCGGTCTCTTTGCGAACATTGTCCGTGGTTGCGGAGACAGGGCTTGCAGGCGGTTTTGACTGCGTCATGGGCGGCGGCTCCTTGCACGATTCGATGGCTAGAACCGCATCTTCCATGCAAGATAGTCACATGACAATTTAACTGTTTATCCTATTACCAGTGACAATAGCCATGCGAGAACGCAGCCTCAGCCGCACGCGACAAGAGTTGTCCGAGTTTCTGATTCGCCATCGTAAGAAGCTGACGCCGGGCGATGTTGGCTTGCCCGCAACCGAGCGACGCCGAACCCCTGGCCTGCGCCGGGAGGAAGTCGCCGCCCTGGCTGGCGTGGGGCTGACTTGGTACACGTGGTTCGAGCAAGGCCGCGAGCTCAAGGTGTCAGAGAAATTCCTGTTGAGCGTGGCCAGTGCGCTCAAGCTGGATGATGCCGAATGCAGCCATCTGTTTCTTCTGGCTCACGGGCGCCCACCGCCGCCAGAAGCGCATCAATGGATGTCGGTGACGCCCGGCATCCAACAATTGCTGGATGAGCTCCCCAGGCCCGCCTATGTTCAGAACCTGCGCTGGGATGTCGTGGCATGGAATAGTACGGCAGACGCGCTGCTTGAACTGGCGGCCAAGTCACGGGAAGACCGGAACTTGCTGCGCATGGTGTTCAGCAACCCCGAATTACGGCAACGGCTGCCCACCTGGCGCAACGATGCACCGCGGTTGCTGGCGCAATTTCGCTATGACGTTGCCGTTGCGCCGGAAGACCCCGCCATGCGGGCCTTGATCGAAGACTTGAAGGCACTGTCACCGGATTTTCGCCGCGGGTGGGACACGCCTGGCAATGCAGTCGCGCAACGCGGCATCGGATCCATGTTGAACACGGCAGGGCAACCGCAGGACTTCCATCACGAAACGCTGGTGGTGGACGAACACCGACACTTGAGAATGGTGGTGTACTTCCAAAAATGATTCGGCACGCGGCCGGAATCGCGACGCTCGTGATGCGGCCAGAGCCCAAGTTTGATTGCCAGCCATCTCCCTCGATACGCCTCCGCCACGCAAGGAGCCCTCCTAGCTCTGGCAAGTGCATCGATGCGCCCTTTGCGCCCGCCTGCGCCCCAAAAGGCTTTGGCCTGGCCTTGCGCCAACGATACCGTTAGCATAAGACGACGCCACCGCATCGCCACGAGGATCGCATGACCGTTTTCAACGACTATGAACAATACGACGGCATTGGCCTGGCCCAGCTGATCGCCGGCGGCCAGATCAGCGCCGGCGAGGCCGCGGCCGCCGCCCAGGCACGGCTGGAGCGCTGGAATCCGGCGCTGAACGCGGTCTGCCTGCCGCTGCCGGAACAGGCTCAGGCCCAGTTGCGGCAAGCGCAAGGCGCCGGCCCGCTCGCCGGCTGCCCGGTGCTGATCAAGGATTTGCTGGCCGACATCGCCGGCGTGCCCACTCGCAACGGCAGCCGCCTGTTCGACGGCTATGTCGCGCCGCGCGACGCCGACATCATCCAACGTTATCGCCAGGGCGGCCTGATCTTCATCGGCAAGACCACCACGCCTGAACTGGGCCTCAGTCCCTACACCGAATCCGAGGTCTACGGCCTCAGCCGCAATCCCTGGGACCTGACCCGCACCCCGGGCGGCTCCAGCGGCGGCTCGGCTGCGGCGGTGGCCGCCGGCATCGTGCCCATCGCCCACGGCGGCGACGGCGGCGGCTCCATCCGCATTCCCGCCTCCAACTGCGGCGTGTTCGGCCTCAAGCCCAGCCGCGGACGCGGCCCGGCCGGACCGGACTACAGCGAGGGCTGGCAGGGCCTGGTCTGCCAACACGCGCTGACGCGCAGCGTGCGCGACAGCGCGGCGATGCTGGACCTGCTGGCCGGCGGCCCGCGCGGCGGCGAGGCCTATTACTGGCCGGCGCCGGAACAAAGCTTTTTCGCCGCGCATCAGCGCGAGCCCGGCAAGCTACGCGTCGCCTGGAGCAAGCGCCCTATCCTGGGCGGCGCGCTGCACCCGGACTGCGCCGCCGCGCTGGACGACGCGCTGGCCTTGCTGACCGAGCTGGGACACGAGGTGGAAGAAGCGTCGCCGCCGCTGGCGTCGCAGGAGGAATACAACCGCGCGATGCTGGCCATCATCTGCGGCGAAATGGCCGGCCTGCTACGCGACATCGAGCGCCGCACCGGCAAACCGGCGCGCCACCAGCAACTGGAAGCGGCCAGCTGGGCGCTGGCGCGCTACGGCGAGCGGCTCAGCGCCGGTGAGCTGGCCTGGGCGCGCGGTTTCGCCTGGGAGCAGGCCCGGATCATGGAAACCTTCCACCAGCGCTACGACGCGCTGGCCACCCCGACCCTGAACCAGCCGCCCGCCCTCGTCGGCGGCCTGGGGCCCAGCGCCGCCGAAACCGCGATCTCGCGCTGGATGCTGGGCAAGCTGGGCTGGGATTGGACTTTGCGCTTCGGCCAGTTGATTCCGGCCACTTCGCGCCGTCTGATGGAGTATCTGGGCTGGACCATACCCTTCAATATGAGCGGACAGCCGGCAATGAGCGTGCCGCTGTACTGGAGCCAGGCCGGGCTGCCGATAGGCGTGCAATTCGTCGCGCGCTGCGGCGACGACCTGACCCTGCTGCGGCTGGCCCGCCAGTTGGAGCAGGCCAGACCGTGGGCGCAACGGCGCCCGCCGGCCCCGCCTAGCGCTTGAAGCCGGCCAGAGCCGGCCCCAACTCGCCGGCCAGCCGGCGGCCCAGCTCGGTCACCAGCGTCTGCAGGCCGGCCGCGGCCGCCGCGGCGTCCGGCGTCGCCAAAGGCTGACTCTGCAGGAAATAACCGCTGGCCAGCGGCCGTTTGTCGCCCTGCGTCGGCAGCGCCTGCCAAGCCACTTCCAGCGAGGCGTCGCGCCCCGGACGCAGGCGCAGCTGGCGCACGTCCAGCAATAAGCGGACGTCCCCGCCGCCCATGCCCGGTTGCGGATAGGCGTAGATGCTGGCCAGGCCCAGCGAGCGGGACAGGTCCGCCGCCACGGCTTGCGTCAGCATGCGGTCCAGCGGACCGGCCCAGCGTTGCAAGTCCAGCAATTCAACATTGCCGGCGGCGTCTTCCACTACCAGCTGGGGTCGCTCCAGCCCCGCGGGCAGACTAGCCGGCCCCACCATCACGCTGACGCCCAGCACGGGGGTCGCGGCCGCCGTCGACAGCGCCGGCCGCAATTGATGGAAGGTGGTGGGCGGCGAGGCGCAGGCGCTTAGCAGCGCCAGCATGATCAAGCTCAGCGCGATGGATTTCATTTTTTCTCTCCCTTGCCGCGTATCAACGCTTCCGGATGGCGGTCCAGGTAATCGGCCAGCGCGCGGAAACTGCGCGCCGTTTCCGACACCTCCTGCGCCGCCGCGCGCACGTCCTGCTGCAGCGGCGAATCCGCCTGCATCGTCTGGCGCGTGCTTTCCAGCGTTTTCTGCAAGTCTTCCAGCGTTTTCACCGCCTGCGGCAGCACCTTGCCGTCCATGTTCTCGGACAGCTTGCGCATGCCGTCCAGCGTCTGGTGCAGCGATTTCAACGATTGATTCAGCTCCTCGCCTATGCTGTCGAACGGCACCTTGTCCAGCCGGCGCGCAATGCGCTGCAATACCCGCTGCAGTTCTTCCAGATCGCCCGGCAGCGTCGGCAACTCGGTCATGCCGTTGCGCACAGCCACCTTGGCCGGCTTGGCCTCGGGGAAGAAGTCCAGCGCCACGTAAAGCTGACCGGTGATCAGGCTGCCGGAGCGCAGCTGGGCGCGCAGGCCGTTGCGCACCAGAGATTCCACGGAAATCTTGGCCGACAGGCTGTGATCGCCGGACAGGGTGTTGAGCCGGCTGGGATAGGTGCGGATGTCCACCGTCATGTCGAAGTCCTTGCGCGCCGCCGCGTATTCGATGCCGATGGCGGTGACTTCGCCAAAGGTGATGCCGCGGAAATCCACCGGCGCGCCCACGGTCAGGCCGCGCACCGACTGCCGAAACTTCAGCCGGAAGGACTGGGTTTCCCGGTCGCGGTTCTGCAGCGCTTTTTCGCGGGTTTCATTGAGCAGGAACAGGTATTTGGCGTCCGGCGCCTTGTCCGGCCCGTCGCTAAGCGGGGTTTCAAAGGCGATGCCACCCAGCGCGATCGCCGCCAAGGACTGGGTGTTGACGCTCAGGCCGTTGGCGCCGATGGCCACGTCGATGCCGCTGGCGTGCCAGAAGCGGCTGTTGACGGTGACGAAGTGATCATAAGGCGCGTTGATGAAGACCGACAGCTTCACCGCGCTGCCGGCCGGGTCCAGCTCGTAGCCCACCACCTGGCCCACCGGCACGCGGCGGAAATACACCGGCGAGCCGGCGTTGAGCGAGCCCAGATTGTCGGAGCGCAGCACGAACATCTTGCCCGGCAGGTCCGCGTTGATGATGGGCGGCACTTCCAGGCCCTTGAACTCGGTGCGGCGCTCCTTGCTCTTGCCCACGTCCATGCCGATGTAGGAGCCGCCCAGCACCGTGCCCAGACCGGACACGCTGCCGCCGGAGATGCGCGGCCGCACCACCCAGAAACGGCTGTCCGCCACCAGGTAATCGTCCACGTTCTTGCTCAGTTCCGCGGTGACCAGGATGGACTGGCGATCCGGACTCACCGACACCGCCTTCACCTCGCCTATCTCCACGTCCTTGTACTTGATCCGGGTTTTGCCCGCCTCCAGCCCTTCCGCGTTCTGGAAGGCGATGGTGATGGTGGGCCCGCGCGACAAGACCGCGCTCACCGCCAGCCAGCCGCCTATCACCGCGGCCACCACCGGAATCAGCCACACCAGCGACGGCGACCAGCGCCGCCGCTTCACCGGCACCGCGGCCGGCAAGTCCTCGCCGGCTGCGGCCGGTTTTTCGGGTTGATCACTGCTCATCGTCTTCCTTTACCTGATCCCAGATCAGCCTGGGGTCGAAACTCATCGCCGCCACCATGGTCAGCACCACCACCGTGCCGAAGGCGATCGCCCCCGGCCCGGCCTTGATCGACGCCAGCGACTGCCATTGCACCAGCGCCACCATCAGGGCCACCACGTAAATGTCCAACATCGACCACGGGCCGATCACCTCCACCACCCGATACAGCCGCGTCCGTTGCCGCGGCGCCCAGCCGGAACCCAGCTGCACCGTCACCAGCAAGAGCAGCAAGGCCAGAATCTTCAACAGCGGCACCAGCACGCTGGCGGTGAACACCACCAGCGCCAGCGGCCAGGAGCCGGATTTCCACAAATACACCACCCCGCTCATGATGGTGTCGTTCTGCATGCCCATGATGGTGGAGGTTTCCATGATAGGCAGCAGATTGGCGGGCAGATAGGCCACCATCGCCGCCAGCAGCAAGGCCCAGCTGCGCTGCAGGCTGTGCGGCTTGCGCGAGTGCAGCGCGGCGTGGCAGCGCGGGCAGGATTGGGCGCCTTCTCCGGCCCGGCACAGCAGCCCGCAGCCGTGGCACAGCCACAGGCCGGACTGCGCGGCGGTTTTCACGCGGTAGTCCGACATTGCTGACAACGCTCCCACAAGTCTTCCGGATTGAAACGACTGGCGCTGGCCGCCATCAACACGATCAAGGCGAACAAGGCCATCAGGCCCACGCCCACGTGCACGGTGGCCAGGCTGACCAGTTTGACCAGGGACACCAGGATGCCCAGCAAAAACACTTCCACCATGCACCACGGGCGGGTCAGTATCTTCAGCCGCATCAGCCAGGGAAAGCCGCGCGGCACATGGCCGAAGGCCAGCGGCAGCCGCACATAGAGCATGCTGCCCAGCTCCAGCGACGGCATCACGATGCCGGTGAACATCACCAGCATCGCCACCGACAACATGCCCTGGCGCTCCAGCGCCACCACCGTCTGCCACAAGGTGGCCGCGCTGCGGGCTCCGGCGGCCTCCAGGGTCACCACCGGATAGACGTTGGCCAGCAGAAAGGCGATCACCCCGGTCAGCAGCAGCGCCAGCTCGGCGTCCTGCCGCTGCGCGCCGTAACGGCGCACCAAAGCGCCGCAGCGCGGGCAGCACGCCCGGCCCTCCCCCTTCAACGCCACCCGCATCAGCAGATCGCAATCGTGGCAGGCGGTCAGCTTGGAATCGGCGTCCGGCTGCGTCATCAGTAGCCGCCTTTCGCCTTGCGCTCGGCGGTGAAGCTCCACCACGGCCGCGCCTCGTCGCTGTCCATGTAATGGACCACCGACATCAGCGTATCCAGCACGCACGGGTCCTGCCGGGTTCCGGTCAGTTCGCACAAACGGTGGTACAGCCGCAAAGGCTCGGCGCCGCGCAATTGGCGCGGCTCTTCGATGCCGAGCAGGCGCAAATCCTCGGCCAGGCTGGGGCCGATATTGGGCAGCTCGCGCAAATGCCGCGCCCGCGCCGCGGGCGGACAACGTGATGGATGCATAAACTCTCTGCGCAGATGGCGACAACCCGCATCATAAAGGAGGCCGCGCCAGAGTTCAAAAGCCGGCCCGGCCCGGAGGCCGTTCAACATCCCGAGAATTAGGCGAGACAAGGAGGGAGGAAAGGAGGAAAGGAAGAAACGGAAGGGAGGCGGCGCATGCGCCTTGCGCAACGGCGCCCGCCGCGCCCGGTCCAGCACGGCGGACTTGAACAGACGCTCAGCCGTGGAAGATGTCCCAGCCCAGCTTGAGGATCAAGGTGCTGGTCAACAGCAGGAACAGCACCCGCACAAAGCCGGTGCCCTTCTTCATCGCCACCCAGGTGCCCACCGTCGCGCCGGCCATATTGCACACCGCCATCGGCAGCGCGTACTGGAACAGCACATGGCCGGCGGGGATGAAGAACAGCAGCGCCGCGCAGTTGGTGGTCAGGTTCACCACCTTGGCCGAGGCCGAGGCGTGCAGAAAATCGAAAGCGAAGAAGCGGATGAACAAAAACATCAGAAAGCTGCCGGTGCCGGGGCCGAACAGGCCGTCGTAAAAACCGATGGCGCCGCCAATGGCCATGCCTATCGCCATTTCGCGCCGGCCTATCGCCACCGGCTTGTGCAGGGAGCCGAAGTCCTTCTTCCACAAGGTGTACACCGCCATCACCACCAGGAGCGCCAACACCAGGGGGCGCAGCACGGCCTTGTCGATCAGGCTGACCGTGGCCGCGCCGGCGATGGACATGAAGAAGGCCGCCACCGCCGCCGGCAGCACCAAGCGCCACGGCACCTTGACCCGCTTCAGATAGGAACGCGCGGCGGACAAGGTGCCCATGGCCGCCGCCAGCTTATTGGTGCCGAACACCGTGGCCGGCGCCAGATTGGGCAAGGCGCTGAACAAGGCCGGAATCTGAATCAGGCCGCCACCGCCCACCGCCGCGTCCACCAGGCCGGCGGCGAAGGCAATCACGCACAAAAAACTCAAGGTCAACAGCATCCACTTCTCCCGGCTCCGCGCCGCTTACAGTTAGGACAAGATTCTATGCCTTGCCAGCCAAGCGTGCTTGCAATACCGTATTGCGAAAATCGCAATCAGAATGCCGGGGCCGGGATGAAATCCTTATGGGAATTGCGCGTATTCTGCGCGGTGGTAGAAAGAAAAAGCTTTGTCGCCGCCGCGCGCCAGCTGGGCACATCGCCCAGCAGCGCCACCCGCGCGGTGCAGACGCTGGAAGAAGCGCTGGGCGGCAGCCTGCTGGCGCGCTCGCAAAAACAGGTCAATCTGACCCTGGCCGGCGAAAGCTATTACGCCGCGGCGCGCAAGATGCTGGACCTGCAGGAAGAAGCCGAGGACGAGCTGGCGGCCTTGAGCGAGGCGCCGCGCGGCCTGCTGCGCTTTTCCGCGCCGGAGGCGATGAGCCACGCTCTGTTGCCGCCGGTGCTGACCCGCATGGCCGACGCCAACCCGGAGCTGCGCTTCGACGTGCTGTACAGCGACACCATACTGGACCCGATACGCGAGAAGCTGGACTTCAGCATCCGCGGCGCCTTCCCCGCCTCCAGCGAGCTGATCGGCTACCCGCTGTGGGATTACCAGCGCCACCTCTACGCCAGCCCGGCCTATGTCGAGCGCCACGGCGCGCCGCAAACGCCGGAACAACTGCCGGAGCACCGGGTGCTGATCCACTCCGCGCCGCGCGTGCTGAAAGCCTGGAACTTCGTGTCCGCCGGCCACCAGCTCAGCCTCAATCTGACGCCCTGGCACCGCGTCAGCTCCGGCAGCGCCGTGCTCCACGCCGTGCTGGCCGGCCTGGGCGTCGCCCGCCTGGGCGATTGGCTGGCCGAGCCGCTGGTCCGCGCCGGCCAGCTGCTGCGGCTGTGCCCGGATTACCGCATCGTCTCCAGCCACGGCGACAATCCGCAGATGCACGCTGTCTTCGCCAACCGCCGCATTCCGCGCAAAGCCCGGCTATTGCTGGAGGAGGTGCGCGCGGCCGCCCGCGACGCCGGCTACGGGCTTAAAGCGCGCTGAACCATAAAAAAAACGGAAGCCGAAGCTTCCGTTTCGATCATGTTCACCATGGACCGGAACACCGGCCCGCCATGGCCCCGCTCAACCCACCCAGCGGCGGGCGGCGGCGAACATCCGGTACCAAGCGCCGTTCTCGCCCCAATCCGCCGGGTGCCAGCTGTTCTGCACAGTGCGGAACACCCGTTCCGGGTGCGGCATCATGATGGTGAAGCGGCCGTCGGCCGTGGTCACCCCGGTAATGCCCGCCGGCGAGCCGTTGGGGTTCAGCGGATAGGTCTGGGTGGCGCGGCCGTCGAAATCGACATAGCGCAACGCCGTCAGCGCCTGCTCCTGCGCGCCCGGCGCGAACACCGCGCGGCCCTCGCCGTGGCTGACCACCACCGGCAGCTGGCTGCCCACCATATCGCCCAGGAAGATGGACGGCGAGGCCGTCACCTCCACCATGGCGAAGCGCGCCTCGAACTGCTCGGAAGCGTTGCGGTGGAACTTGGGCCAGTGTTCGGCGCCCGGGATGATGGACGACAGATTGGACATCATCTGGCAGCCGTTGCACACGCCCAGCGCGAAAGTGTCGCCGCGGCCGAAGAAGGCCTCGAACTGATCGCGGGCGCGCGGATTGAACAGAATGCTCTTGGCCCAGCCTTCGCCGGCGCCCAGCACGTCGCCGTAGCTGAAGCCGCCGCAGGCGGCCAGGCCCTTGAAGTCCGCCAGCGACACGCGGCCGCTGATGACGTCGCTCATATGCACGTCCACGGTATCGAAACCGGCGCGGTCGAAAGCCGCCGCCATCTCCAGCTGACCGTTGACGCCCTGCTCGCGCAGCACCGCCAGGCGCGGGCGCGCGCCGCCGGCGACGAAGGGCGCCGCCGGATCGGCGTGCACATCGAAGCTCAGCTTGGCGCTCAGGCCCGGCGCTTTCGGGCTGGAACGCAGCAGGTGTTCGCTGTCGGCGCAGGCAGGGTTGTCGCGCAGGCGCTGCATGCGGGCGCTGGTCTCGGACCATTCGCGGTGCAGATCGGAACGGCTCTCGTTGAACAACTCCACGCCGCGGTGCTTGATCACCAGGCGGTCCTTGTTGTTCACGCGGCCGATCACGAACAGCTCGCGGCCGATGCCGGCCTTCATGAAGCGCGAAATCACTTCCGGCGTGTCGGATTTCTTCACCTGCAACACCGCGCCCAGCTCTTCATTGAACAGCACCCGCATCAGGCGGCCATGGGTGGCGGCTTCCTGAGTGGGCTGCACGAAGTCGTCGATGATGCGCTGGGTGTTTTTGCGCTCGATCACCAGTTCCTGCAGATCGATGGTGACGCCGATATGGCCGGCGAACATCATTTCCGACAAGGTCACGAACAGGCCGCCGTCGGAGCGGTCGTGATAGGCCAGCAACATATCGTCGCGCAACAGCGTCTGCACGGTGTTGAAGAAGGCCGCCAACTGGTGCGGGCTTTCCACGTCCGGCGCCTTGCCTTCCATCGCCTTCCATACCTGGCCGTAGATGGAACCGCCCAGACGGCAGCGACCGTAGCCCAGGTCGATCAGGATCAGATCGGTGTCCTTGTCCTCTTTCAGCTCCGGCGTCGCGGTTTTGCGCACATCTTCCACCGGGGAGAAAGCGGAAATGATCAGCGACAGCGGCGCGGTCACGGCTTTCTTCTCGCCGGCCTCTTCCCACACCGTCTTCATCGACAAGGAGTCCTTGCCCACCGGGATGCTGATGCCCAGGTCCTGGCTCAGCTTGGACACCGCGTCCACCGTGCGGTACAGGCGCGCTTCCTCGCCCGGGTGGCCGGCGGCGGCCATCCAGTTGGCGGACAGCTTGACGTTGCCCAAGTGACCGACGAAAGAGGCGGCGATATTGGTCAGCGCCTCGCCTATCGCCATGCGGCCGGAGGCCGGCGCGTCGAACAGCGCGGTGGGCGTGCGTTCGCCCATCGCCATCGCTTCGCCGCGGTAGGTGTTGAAACCCATGGTGGTGACGGCCACGTCCGCCACCGGCACCTGCCAGCGGCCCACCATCTGATCGCGCGCGGTCATGCCGCCCACGGTGCGGTCGCCGATGGTGATCAGGAAGGATTTGTCCGCCACCGTCGGGTTGCGCAGCACGCGCAGCGCGGTTTCCTTCAATTCAAAGCGCGAGGCGTCGAAGATGGCCAGATCGCGTTCGCGGGTGCTCACGTCGCGGGTCATCCGCGGCGGCTTGCCCAGCAACACCTCCAGCGGCATGTCCACCGGATGGTTGTCGAAGTGATCGTCGCGCACCTGCAGATGGCCGTCGTCGGTGGCCACGCCCAGCACCGCGAACGGGCAGCGCTCGCGTTCGCACAGCGCGGTGAAGCGTTCCAGGTCCTGCGGCAGCACCGCCATCACATAGCGCTCCTGCGACTCGTTGGACCAGATCTGCATCGGCGTCATGCCCTTTTCTTCCAGGTGCACTTTGCGCAAATAGAAGACGGCGCCGCGGCCGGCGTCGTTCACCAGCTCCGGGAAGGCGTTGGACAGACCGCCCGCGCCCACGTCGTGAATCGACACGATGGGGTTGGCGTCACCCATCTGCCAGCAGCGGTCGATCACCTCCTGGCAACGGCGTTCGATTTCCGGGTTGCCGCGCTGCACGGAGTCGAAGTCCAGGTCCGCGCTATTGGCGCCGGTGTCCATGGACGAAGCCGCGCCGCCGCCCAGGCCGATCAACAGGCTGGGGCCGCCCAGCTGAATCAGCAGCGCGCCTTCCGGAATCTCGTTCTTGTGGATTTGCTGCTGCTGGATATTGCCCAGGCCGCCGGCGATCATGATCGGCTTGTGATAGCCGCGCATCTCGCCCTCCACCACTTCTTCGAAGGTGCGGAAATAGCCGGTCAGATTGGGACGGCCGAACTCATTATTGAACGCCGCTCCGCCAATCGGGCCTTCCAGCATGATCTGCAAGGCGGAGGCGATGCGCTCCGGCTTGCCGTATTGCGCCGCTACGTCGCTGTAACGCTCCCACGGCTGCACAAAGCCGGGGATGTTCAGATTGGACACGGTAAAACCGGTCATGCCGGCCTTGGGACGCGAGCCGCGGCCGGTGGCGCCCTCGTCGCGGATCTCGCCGCCGTTGCCGGTGGACGCGCCGGCGAACGGCGAAATCGCCGTCGGGTGGTTATGGGTTTCCACCTTCATCAGAATATCGGTGGGCTCGCTGTGGTAAGCGTAGCCGTGGCCTTCCGGCTGCGGATAGAAGCGCTCGATGAAAGCGCCTTCAATCACCGAGGCGTTGTCCTTGTACGCCACCAGCGTGCCTTGCGGATTGGCGTCGTGGGTGTCCCGGATCATGCGGAACAGCGACTTTTCCTGCTCCTCGCCGTCGATGATGAATTTGGCGTTGAAGATCTTGTGGCGGCAGTGCTCGGAGTTGGCCTGCGCGAACATCATCAATTCCACGTCGGTGGGATTGCGGCGCATCTTGGTGAAGTTTTCCACCAGATATTCCACCTCGTCCTCGGACAGGGCCAGGCCCAGATCGGCGTTGGCCGCCTCCAGCGCCGCGCGGCCGCCGGCGAGGATGTCCACGCTGCTCATCGGCTGCGGATCTTGATGGACAAACAGGCGGGCGGCGGCGTCCAGCGAGGCCAACACCGTTTCCGTCATCCTATCGTGCAAGAGGCCCGTCAAAATATGACGAGCCTCTTCATTTAAAGATTGTTGCGCGGACTTAACCCAGAAGGCGGTGCCGCGTTCGATGCGGTAAATCCCTCCCAGCCCGCAGTGCTGGGCGATATCGGTGGCCTTGGAGGCCCAGGGCGACAAAGTGCCCAATCGCGGCGTCACCAGAAACAGTTCGCCATCCGGCTGGCCGGCCAACGGCGCTTCGCCGTAACTCAGCAACTTGCCCAAGGTGGCCTGCTCTTCCAGCGTCAGTTCGGTTTCGCTTTCGGCGAAATGCCAGAATTCGGCACTGATGCTGAGGTCCGGCAGCCCGGCTTCGGCGGCTGCGGCAAGCAGTTTTTCAAGACGGAACGGCGACAGCGCAACGCCGCCACGGAGCTTGGTAAGGTAAGACATTAGACACCCGCGACAAGTATCAGGAAAGCGCGTCATAATACAGCAATTCACTGTTTGTTTTAAGCGGCTAATTGCCCGGATGTCCGCCGCTTAATAAAATAATCCGCATTTAGACAGCATTTCATCTCATCAGCAAGGAGCTTCCAGCATGAAAAAGGTTGAAGCCGTGATCAAGCCGTTCAAACTGGACGAGGTGCGCGAGGCCCTGTCCGAGCTGGGCATCAACGGCCTGACCGTCACCGAGGTCAAGGGCTTTGGCCGCCAGAAGGGCCATACCGAGCTCTATCGCGGCGCCGAATACGTGGTGGACTTTTTACCCAAGGTGAAAGTGGAAGTGATCCTGCCGGACGACCTGGTGGAGCGCGCCATCGAAACCATCGTCGCCACCGCCCGCACCGGCAAGATAGGCGACGGCAAGATCTTCGTCACCCCGGTGGAGCAAGTGGTGCGCATCCGCACCGGCGAAACCAACGAACAGGCGATTTAAGCCCACCGGCAAGCGCCGGAACCCGTTCTCCAAGGCCCCGCTTCCGCGGGGCCTTGTCATTTAATCCAAAGGCCCGAACAGGCAGGTATGCGTATCCTGCCCCGCCGCCACCACCTTGCCGTCCCCGGACATGACGATGTGGCTGCTGCTCCGCTCCTCGCCCGGGCAGAACAGGCGCTGCGTCTTGGGCGCGCCAAAGCGCCAGCGCAAAGTGGCGTAGCCGCCCTGCTCCGGCTGGGTGGAGATGCCCGCCACCACGCGGCCGTCCTGACTATAAGCGGTCAGCGTCAGATCGCCGATCACCGGCGAGAACGGCGCCAGCTTGCCGTTTTCCAAGCGCAGCGGGTGTTCTCCGTCCGTAGCGGACGCGCTCAGCCATACGCGGCGGCCATCCTCGGAAACCGAACGCAAGAACATCCCCAGGCTCTCCTTGCGGGTTTCCGCGCGCACCGCCGCCTCCAGATCCGCCTCGCCCTCCGGCGAGATTTGCACGAAGGCGCGCCTATGGTCGTTTTCCCGGTCGAAGGACACAAAAACCGTGCGCCCGTCCGCGGACAAGCCCTCCAACACCGACTTGGCGCGGATCACGCTGACGCCCTCGCCCCCACGCCAACGCACGGCGTCGCTTTCCGTGAAGATCTTCCCGTCTGCGCCGCTCATGCCGGCCCAGGCCAACACCTGAGCGTCGCGCTGCGCGCCATCCATCTTGCCTTCCGCCTCGGCCGGCCACGGCAAGGGCTCGCGCCGGCTTGGCTTGCCCTCGTCCGAGTTCCAGACAAAGCCGTGCCACACGCCGGTGTCGGCATGCTTGAAGTAGCCGGCCACATCGCCGCGCCCCAGATGGACGCCGGAAACATGCAGCTGAGTCGCCACGCCATCGCTCATCAGCGGGCTTTCATTCATGAAATCTTGCATGCGCCGCATCCGTCGCAGCGTGTCCAGATCGCCGCGCAGGGCGATGCCGGCCGTTACGGCCCCATCCGCGCTCAGCGCCAGCGGCAGGCTCATGGGCTCCGGCAACAAGCTGAAACCCTTGCCCTCCACCCATTGGAAGCCGCGCGGCATCGCCCCTTTATCGCTCAGCAGCCAGCCAATCACCGTGCGGCCGTCGGCGCTGATGTCGGTGACGCCGGACAGCCAGGCCAGGCCGACAGGCACCAGCGTCTCCAGCGCTCCGCCGCGCCGCCAACGCACCGCCTCCAGCTTGCCGTCCCGGCCGCTTCCAAAAGCCAAGGTCAGGCCGTCTCGCGACATCGCCACATAGCTGGCGGTGAAATAGCCGCCCTTGGGCAAAGGCAGGGCCGCCTCCATTCCCCCCTGACGCAAGCTCAGGCCATTGGCCGAACGCAGCGCCCACAGCTCATGCCAGGGAAAACGCAGCTTGAGCGCGTCGATCAAACCCATGGCGGAATCGTTCAGTTCGCCGCCGCCGGCGCTCAGCAGCTGCGCCGAGCCGTCGTAGGACAGCTTTTCCGGGTAACGCGCCTTCAATAGGACGAAGTCTGGTTTTGCGGCGGCGGCAAGCGGCGCGCACAAGACGGCCAGCGCCAATAGGGAGGCGAAGGTTTTGGACATGGCTAATTATGATTATCGGCTTAAAGGGCGAAACCATATCATCCCGCAGGCATTGCCCTCAAACCCTTGCCCCGCTGCGCCTGCGCGGCGTCAAACAAAAAGCCCCCGGATTCCGGGGGCTTTCAAACCATTTAAGGTCGGCTTACTTCCACAGCTTCCACCACGGCATGTCCTCGATGGACCAGCCTTCTTTCAGGTATTCGCTATTGGGGTAGTTCAGCGCCAGCACGCGCTTGGCGTCGTCGCGCAGTTGCGGCATGGACAGCTTGTCGTAAGCCGCCACCATGATGCCCAACGCCTCTTCCGGATACTTGGTGTTGGCGTAACTCTTCACCACGCCCTGGGCGCGGTTGGCCGCCGCCAGGTAAGCGCCGCGCTTCATGTAATAACGGGCCACGTGCATCTCGTTGCCGCCCAGCGCGTCCAGCAGCCGCTCCATCTTCTTGGAGGCGTCTTCCTTGTAAATGCTGTTGGGGAAGCGCGTCACCAGCTCGCGGAAGGCGGCGAAAGCCTCGCGCGCGGCGCGCGGATCGCGCTCGCTCATGTCCTGACCGGCCCATTTGGCCAGCAGCCCGGAATCATCGTTGTAAAACACCAAGCCTTTCAGATAATAGATGTAGTCCAGGTTTGGATGGGTGGGATGAAGCTTGATGAAACGGTCGGCGGAGGCGATGGCCTGCTCCGGCTCATTATCCTTGTAATGGGTGTAAGCCAGGTCCATCTGCGCCTGCTGGGCGTAGCGCCCGTAAGGGAAACGCGCTTCCAGCGTTTCGTAGAGCTTGACAGCGCGGGTATAATTGCCGCTGTTCAACTCATCATGCGCTTCCGAATACAGCTTTTCCACGGTCCAGCCGCGAGTCTCATCGTAGGTTTCCGTGGTTGCACAACCGGCAAGCCCCATCACCAACATTGCAGCGACAACGTATCTTTTCATGACTGATCCTTACTTTGACCCGGACGATTATAGCGACATCTCGGAAAACGAGGTATCCGCCACACAACAACTTGATGTTCCGCTGTCGCTGTGCGGCGAACGGCTGGACGCCGCGCTGGCGAAATTGATGCCGGAATACTCGCGCAGCCGGCTGACGCAATGGATCAAGGACGGCCATGTGCTGCTGGACGGCAAGCCCGTCGCGCCCAAGACCAAAGTGCTGGGCGGCGAAAAGCTGGACGTCACCCTGATGCGCAGCAACGAGGAGATGGCCTTCCAGGCGGAAGCCATGGACCTGCCCATCATCTTTGAAGACGATCATATCCTGGTGATCAACAAACCGGCCGGTTTGGTGGTCCACCCCGCCTCCGGCAACTGGAGCGGCACCTTGCTCAACGGCCTGCTCCACCACTGCCCGGCTCTGGCCCAGGTGCCGCGCGCCGGCATTGTGCACCGCCTGGACAAGGACACGAGCGGCCTGATGGTGGTGGCCAAGACGCTGCCGGCCCAGACCGAGCTGGTGCGCCAGTTGCAGGCGCGCACCGTCAAGCGCATCTACCGCGCCATCGCCGACGGCAACGTGCCGTTTGACGGCACCATAGAAACCCAGATGGGCCGCGATCCGCACAACCGCCTGAAAATGGCCGTGCTGAAGTTTGGCGGCAAACAGGCCATCACCCATGTGCGGGTGCTGGAACGCTTCGCCAGCCACTCCTACATTGAATGCAAGCTGGAAACCGGCCGCACCCACCAGATCCGCGTGCACATGCGCGAGGCCAACCACCCGCTGGCCGGCGATCCGGTCTACGGCAACCTGCGCCACAAGATGGACGAAGGCGTGGCCGCCGTGGTGAAGACGCTGGGCCGCCAGGCGCTGCACGCTTACTCCCTGACCCTGGTGCACCCGGCCAGCGGCGAAGAACGCAACTGGAAAGCCCCGCTGCCGGACGACCTGCGCCACCTGCTGGACGTGTTGCGCGGAGACGGCGACACCGCCGACGCCGCGCCGCTGCCGCAATTGCAGGACGAGCCGGAAGACGAGGACTGGGACGAAGAGGACGATGAAGACGACGGCGACGTGGAGGTGATCTATGTCCGCTGAACGGCCTGCCGAACAAGCGCCGGACTGGCTGGAGGCCGACTGGCCGGCGCCGCCCAATGTGCGCACCCTGATCACCACCCGCAACGGCGGCGTCAGCGCCGCGCCCTTCCACAGCCTGAACCTGGGCCAGCACGTGGGCGACGACCCGGCCGCCGTGGCCGCCAACCGCGCGCTGCTGCGCCAGCAACTGCCGGCGGAGCCGGCCTGGCTGAACCAGGTGCACGGCGTGACGGTGCTGAACGCGGCCGAGGTGGGCGCCCAGCCGCCGGACGCCGACGCCAGCTTCAGCCGCCAAAGTGGCGCGGTGTGCGCGGTGATGACCGCGGACTGCCTGCCGCTCCTGCTGTGCAATAGCGAAGGCACGGTGGTGGCCGCCGCCCACGCCGGCTGGCGCGGCTTGTGTGAAGGCGTGATAGAAGCCGCCGTGGCCGCCTGCCAGGAACGCCCGGCGCGGCTGATGGCCTGGCTGGGCCCCGCCATCGGCCCGGACGCCTTTGAAGTGGGCGCGGAAGTGCGCGCCGCCTTCATGGAGCGGGACCCCGCCGCCGCGGCCGCCTTCAGCGATATCGGCGACGGCAAATTCCTGGCCGACATCTACGCGCTGGCGCGTCAGCGCCTGAACGCCGCCGGCGTGGAGCAGATCTACGGCGGCGAAGAATGCACGGTGATAGACCGCGCGCGCTTCTACTCCTACCGCCGCGACGGCCAGACCGGCCGCATGGCCAGCCTGATCTGGCTGGAGTAAGAACCTGTTTACGCTCTAAGAGCGTGTTTACGATCTCGCGAGCAAGAGCGAGACAAGGCGAAAACGGCTGAGAAAGCGGAGTGTACATACAGTACATGAGCATTTCGAATCCGGTTTCAACGCCGTATCGCCGACGCGCAGCAGATCGTAAACAGGTTCTAAGCCACCCACCCCACAGCCCCGCCGCCCGCGGGGCTTTTTATTGACCGCGCGGTCGGACAGGCCAAAAACCCAACACACCAATTACGCACCAATTTCCGCCCGCGCGATGCCGTCCGCGCCCTGATGCAAATCCACAACATCTAGTGGCCTGCGCCGCCCTCCCCGCTGCGGCTTGTTTCAGCAAGGTTTCCTGCCTACAGAATGAAATGTGTCAGCCGGCCAAAAAAAATCTCAGGCCCCGCAAAGCCAACAACCACGGGCTTTCGCCCCTCGTCCGCGCCAAAACAGCCATTAAATCTTCCGCTGTCAAGACTTGTACTGCCCCATACTCAACACTAGAATTTGGGTGTTCCGCGAGCTACAAACAATACATATTGTGTTTACCCACAGCTCGCGCACAGCTTTTCAACAGATTTGTCCACAGCCGGCCTGCCCCTCGGGAAACGCAGCAACGGAAGGACGCAACCACCCACCTTATCGAGGGCTACATGCAATTGACCACCTTTGAAGGGCAGACCGCCGCAGAACTCGGCCGCGCAGCCGCGCCCAAGGCCGATTTCAGCCAGTACAAAACCATCCGTCGCAACGGTGCGGTGGTGCCGTTCGAGCCCGTCAAGATCTCCATCGCCATGACCAAAGCCTTCCTGGCCGTCATGGGCCATCAAGGCGCCACCTCCGCCAGCCTGCGCGAAAAAGTCGCCCAGCTGAGCGAGCAAGTGGCCAGCGCCCTGATGCGCCGCAAGCCGGAAGGCGGCGCCATCCACATTGAAGACATCCAGGACCAAGTGGAACTGTCTCTGATGCGCTTTGGCGAGCATGATGTAGCCCGCGCCTACGTGCTGTACCGCGAACAGCGCGCCCAAGAGCGCGCCGCCCGCGGCGAAGCGCTGACCCAGGTGCAGATCAACGTGGTGCGCAAAGACGGCCGCAAGCTGCCGCTGGACATCGCCCGCCTGCGCGCCACCATCGAATCCGCCAGCCAGAACCTGGCCGGCATCGATATCGACGCCATCCTGAGCGAAACCCTGAAGAACATCTACGACGGCGTCAGCGAAGACGAAGTCAACAAATCCGCCATCCTGGCCGCCCGCTCCATGATTGAGCAGGACCCGGCTTACGATTACGTGACCGCCCGCCTGCTGCTGAACAACATCCGCCTGGAAATCCTGGGCGAAGCCGTCAGCCAGGAAGAAATGGCCAAGCAGTACGCGCTGTACTTCCCCACCTTCATCAAGAACGGCATCGACGCCGAACTGCTGGATGAAAAACTGGGCGAATACGACCTGAAAAAAATGGGCGCCGCGCTGGACGCCAACCGCGACCTGAAATTTGGCTACCTGGGCCTGCAAACCCTGTTTGACCGCTACTTCCTGCACGTGGACGGCAACCGCATCGAAATGCCGCAGGCCTTCTACATGCGCGTGGCCATGGGCCTGGCGCTGAACGAAGTGAACCGCGAAGAGCGCGCCATCGAGTTCTACAACGTGCTCTCCAGCTTCGACTTCATGTCGTCCACCCCCACCCTGTTCAACTCCGGCACCCGTCGCAGCCAGCTGTCCAGCTGCTACCTGACCACCATTGCCGACGACCTGGACGGCATCTACGAAGGCATCAAGGAAAACGCCCTGCTGTCCAAGTTTGCCGGCGGCCTGGGCAATGACTGGACCTCCGTGCGCGCCATGGGCTCCCACATCAAGGGCACCAACGGCAAATCCCAAGGCGTGGTGCCGTTCCTGAAAGTGGTCAACGACACCGCCGTGGCGGTGAACCAGGGCGGCAAGCGCAAAGGCGCCGTCTGCGCCTACCTGGAAACCTGGCACGCGGACATTGAAGAATTCCTGGAGCTGCGCAAGAACACCGGCGACGACCGCCGCCGCACCCACGACATGAACACCGCCAACTGGATTCCGGACCTGTTCATGAAGCGCGTGATGGAAGGCGCGGACTGGGCTCTGCTGTCCCCGTCCGAAGCCCCGGACCTGCACGACCTGTACGGCGCGGCCTTCGAGAAGCGCTACAAAGAATACGAAGCCATGGGCGAACGCGGCGAACTCAAGGTGTACAAGCGCATCCCGGCGCTGTCCCTGTGGCGCAAAATGCTGACCATGCTGTTTGAAACCGGCCACCCGTGGATGACCTTCAAGGACCCGTGCAACATCCGCAGCCCGCAGCAGCACATGGGCGTGGTGCACAGCTCCAACCTTTGCACCGAGATCACCCTCAACACCAATGAGGACGAAATCGCGGTCTGCAACCTGGGTTCCGTCAACCTGTCCGCCCACCTGAAGGCCGACGGCAGCCTGGACTCCGAAAAACTGCAGCGCACCATCCGCATCGCCCTGCGCATGCTGGACAACGTGATCGACATCAACTTCTACCCGGTGAAGAAGGCGCGCAACTCCAACCTGAAACACCGTCCGGTGGGCATGGGCATCATGGGCTTCCAGGACTGCCTGCACCAGAAGCGCGTGGCCTACGGCTCCGACGCCGCGGTGGAGTTTGCCGACGAATCCATGGAAATGGTGGCCTACTACGCTTACTGGGCGTCCACCGAACTGGCGGAAGAACGCGGCCGCTACCCGTCCTACAAGGGCAGCCTGTGGGACCGCGGCATCCTGCCGCACGACAGCATCAACCTGCTGGCGGCCGAACGCGGCGGCTTCCTGGAAGTGGACCGCAGCGAACGCATGGACTGGAACGCGCTGCGTGAACGCGTGAAAACCCACGGCATGCGCAACAGCAACTGCCTGGCCATCGCGCCCACCGCCACCATCGCCAACATCATCGGCGTATCGGCGAGCATTGAGCCGACCTACCAGAACCTGTTCGTCAAATCCAACCTGTCCGGCGAATTCACCGTCACCAACGAATACCTGGTGCGCGATCTGAAAGCCGCCGGCCTGTGGGACGAAGTGATGGTGGCCGACCTCAAATACTTTGACGGCAGCCTGGGCCAGATCGACCGCGTGCCGGCCGAGCTGAAAGCCATCTACGCCACCGCCTTTGAACTGGACCCGCGCTGGCTGGTGGAAGCGGCCTCCCGCCGCCAGAAGTGGATCGACCAGGCTCAGTCCCTGAACCTGTACATGGCGGGCGCCTCCGGCAAGAAACTGGACGAGCTGTACAAGCACGCCTGGTTGCGCGGCCTGAAAACCACCTACTACCTGCGCACCCTGGCCGCCACCAGCGCCGAGAAATCCACCGGCCGCGGCGGCGAACTGAACGCGGTGTCCAACAGCCACAGCCAAGCCGCCGCGGCTCCGGAAGCCATGGTGGACAACACCCCGGCCACCGACGCCAAGTTCTGCAGCATCGACAACCCGGATTGCGAGAGCTGCCAGTAAAGAGTTGTACATGGAGGGCTCAGGCCTGCTGAGCCCTCCAACCAAGAAAGGTTAGGTGAAGCACTCTTAGTAAAAACAATGAGCAATGGCAGTAGAAGTAGTTGCAGCAATGTTGATTTTGTTCTGAACACCTTCGCGAAAGGAGCAACACATGGCTACGTACTATGTAAACCGTCAGAAGCAGCAAAATGGCGACCATGAGGTCCACACTCAGAACTGCCACCATTTGCCACTTCCGGCCAACCGTCACCCGCTGGGTGAGCATGCAGGCTGCAGAAGCGCAGTCATAGCTGCACGAGCGGTCTATCCGCAGTCAAACGGTTGTGTCCATTGCTCGAGAGAGTGTCACACCAGCTAGCACGACTTTGGCGACTTCTAATGGAAGCGGCCCCTAGCCAGCCTTCCTCAGAAACATCCAGCCTGGCCCCGGCCAGGCTCCATCTCACAGCCCTCTGCCCGCAGCCGGCTGTGACATGGCCCCGTAATCCGGCCGCCCCACCCATTGGCCAGCCGCCTGCCCGTTCAGACGGCTGGCCAATGGGGAACGCAGCAACAACCCGCGCCAGACCGTAAGGGCAAGGGAAGCCGCACACACACAAAACCAGGGGAAACCGGATGAACATAGAGGAATTTTTCAACAGCTACGCCGTTGGCTACAGCCAGCTGGATGTGCCCCAAGTGACCGCGCACTTCACCGTGCCCTTCACCGCCATCCACCAGGGAGACCTGAGCAGCTGGGAAGACATGGCATCGCTGCGCGACACCACCACCGCCTTGCTGGCGTGGTACCGCAGCCAGGGCTTTCTCAGCGCCAGCCACCAGCTGGACAGCGTGCTGAATTTTGGCGAAGACGCCGCCAGCGCCCGCGTGCGCTGGATTGTGCAGCGCCAGGACCAGCCGGCCTGGGAATACTGCACCGGCTACCACCTGAAACGGGTGGATGGCCAGTGGAAGATTTACGGCCTGGTCCAGTATCAGGACGCGCCGCAACAGTAAGTAGTGCCCAGCCTCAAGCCGCTTGCCCTCAGGCGGCTTCGGGATGGAAACGCCGCCGGCCCGCGATGCGGGCGACGGAAACAGCTCAAGGCCAAGCAAGCAAGCGCGGCGGGTGTTGAGCGGGTTCCAGGAAGACGAGGCCCACGGCCCCGCCGCCACAAGCCAGGCTTCAGCAGGAGGTCAGATGCAAACGTTTGAAAACATCCGGATCAACGGGTTTTGCGAACAAAGAACCCACAACCCCGACAAGCAGTTTGTGCTGTTCAATATGTACCTGACGCTGAACCAGGCCCCGCCCTGCGAATGGAAGGACCTGTTCAACGAAGCCCGCCGCCTGCCGCGCCAGAAAGTGTGGCGCAAAGCCTGGGTGGAAGCGGATGCGCTGGTGGTGTACTGCCAGCCGGAAGAACTGCAGCAGCAAATAGAGCTGCTCAAGCAAGACATAGAACAAGCCAACCGGCAATACCGCCAGCTGCTGAAGCTGCGGCAGCCGCGCGGCAGCCAGGTGGAGCAGGAGGAAAGCAGCGAACGCCAGCTGATCCACCGCCTCAGCCAACAGCTGCGCTTCTGAAAGGACGCCGCTCATGAGCGCCACCGCATTCTGTATCGCCCGCCATGGCGAAAATGGCAAAGACGCAGGCTACCGCAAACTGGGCAGCCTGCACGTGGACCTGGACCCGGTGCCGGCAATCGCCGCCGCGCCGCGCCAGATACAAATACTGCGCAAAAGCAGCCTGCCGCTCAGCCCCAGCCTGGCTGGCGACAAGCAGCCGCTGCCGCCCCAAATCACCGCGCCGGACGCGGAGTAAATCCAGACAGGAGCCCTTAATGCTGAACTTTGACGACACCATCGAAACCAAACCGGCCGCCCCCTCCGCGGGCGCCAACGCCGCCGGCCGCGTCAACGTGGTGGACAAAAAAGTGATCAACGGCACCACCGACGTCAACCAGCTCGTGCCCTTCAAACACAAATGGGCATGGGAAAAATACCTGGCCCAATGCGCCAACCACTGGATGCCGCAAGAAGTGAACATGCAGCGCGACATTGAACAGTGGAAAACCGGCCAGCTGACCGAAGACGAAATGCGCATCGTCAAGCGCAACCTCGGCTTCTTCGTGACCGCGGACTCCCTGGCCGCCAACAACATCGTGCTGGGCACCTACCGCCAGATCACCAGCCCGGAATGCCGCCAGTTCCTGCTGCGCCAGGCCTTTGACGAAGCCATCCACACCCACGCCTACCAATACATCGTGGAAAGCCTGGGCCTGGACGAAGGCGAAGTCTTCAACGCCTACAACGAAATCAAATCCATCCGCGACAAAGATGAATTCCTGATCCCCTTCATCGATGTACTGTGCGACCCGGCCTTCAAGACCGGCACGCTGGAAAACGACCAGAAGCTGCTCAAATCCCTGATCGTGTTCGCCTGCATCATGGAAGGCCTGTTCTTCTACGTGGGCTTTGTGCAAATCCTGGCGCTGGGCCGCCAGAACAAAATGACCGGCGCGGCGGAACAGTACCAGTACATCCTGCGCGACGAGTCCATGCACTGCAATTTCGGCATCGACCTGATCAACACCATCAAGCTGGAACAGCCGGAAATCTGGACCGAAAGCTTCAAGGCCGAGATCACCGAACTGTTCAAACACGCGGTGGAACTGGAATACGCTTACGCCGAAGACACCATGCCGCGCGGCGTGCTGGGCCTGAACGCCAGCATGTTCAAGGAATACCTGCGCTTCATTGCCAACCGCCGCATGCAGCAGATTGGCCTGGACCAGCTCTACCCCGGCGTGAACAACCCCTTCCCGTGGATGAGCGAGATGATCGACTTGAAGAAGGAGAAAAACTTCTTTGAAACGCGGGTTACTGAGTACCAGACTGGCGGGGCTTTGAGCTGGGATTGATTTAAAAACAAAGCACGCAAATAGCGTGCTTTGTTTTACAAACAAAAAATGACATTGACAAATGAGAAATGGATATAAAGAAAAATGACATCCTTGCGACCCAAGATTGAATTTCGTCACGTTTTAGGTGAGTTATCTGTAAATAGAAATGATCCTTGCGAAGTCATCAGAGAATTAATATCAAATTCATATGATGCTGAAGCTAGTAATATGGTTTATGCCCCGATCGGAGAGGAAAAAGGGTTCGCATTCTTTGATGATGGAACCGGTCTATCCTCCACAGAGGAAATCAATGAAATAACCCCGTACGAGGCCTTCTTCTCAATTGGAAAATCAACAAAATTAAAAGGTGAGGCCATTGGCTATAAATGTCAAGGATCAAAACTATGCTTCGCATGTCAGCGCATCATTGTAATAACAAAGTGCTTGAGCGAGAAAAATTGGCGCTCAATAGTAATTGAAAATCCTCGCGACAAACTAACCATAGACTATGACATAACGCCTAAAACTGAAGAAAGCCCATGGATCACCTTATCTGACTTTTTTACAAGTAAAACATTTGAAACAAAAAACATACTAAACAAATTTTCCGAGGAGTTTTTCAAAGAAAAATTCCACAAAGGCACTTTTATTGCAATTACTGGCTTAGACACCGAAAATTACCACAAGCATTTTATGATTACAGAAATGCTTGAGGAATCGTACATAAACAATTACATTCGATTCTACACACGACATGGTGACATTAGATTTTTAACCAAAGACCAAGGCTTTGAATCCAATCAAATATTACAACTTGGAAAAGGATTTCACAAAGCAAGACTAGAAGTTTTTGACAAAGGAAATTCTAAAGAAATCCCTTATGGATATCCATATTTAGAAATACCAGAAAATACAGCAGATATCAAATCACCCGATCAAATAGCACGCCTTCGTGACGGTAGATTTTTTGCACGAACAGCAAAGACGTTTAACATCTCCGGCAAGAAGTTTTCTATTATTTTTGCCATCGACGGCAACAGAAGAGCTCATGAAGAATATAAAAATCTAGGCCGAAAAGGCAAGGCAAAATCTGGAGTTAGGCTCAGCGACCAACGTGGTGTATTTATTGCTGTAGGTGGCATAAAGATCTGTCAGCATTTAGATCTTTTGAACTCCCCTGCCCTAAATGATTACTCCATATTGACAGAGAAGGATAACTCAAATCATTTCTCATTAATCATAAATGGAGATTTTGATTTGGTAACGAATAGAAATTCACTCAGCAGAAAGTCTTTTGACATTCTGTCCAGCCCCGAATTTTTGAGTGAAATAAAAAAATGCCTTGATGATTTTCGCCGAAAGAACACTGTATTTTCAGGCTTCCTCTCCAGAATAAAAAGGGAAAGCACTGAGAATAAGTTAAATGAGCAAATTGAAATACTAGAAAATTCCAAGAAACTAATAAGAAGCCGTGAAAGATTCAGAATACAAACCTCAACAAAAGCTAGTGAAATATTCTTATCCCCCCTACCAGGGGAAGAATATCTAGTCGGCGTGATATATTCATCTCTTTACAACTTCTTACCAAGCAACTCCCCCTACACCGAAAGCTGGAAAAAGGTTCTGACATTTTCCACCCAAGGAATTGACAGCATTGGCATAGATGATGTAAACGCAAAAACTTTGCTTGGAGATTCAAATTTAATATCCATTGAATACAAATACTCATTTACTAACTCTGGACCATTCAATCATGCTCTCGCCATTGTAGACTACATTATTGCTTGGGAAGTGGAGCTCAAGGATGGGGAGCAAATAAATGATGACTATACCTGCTTCGGCAAAGTAAGAAAAATTAATGACCTCTGGGAAATATATGAGATTGAAAGCAATGATGGAGGCCAATACCCTGATAGAACTGTAAAAGTTATTTGCCTAAGAGATTTAATTAAAAAAACATTTAACGTAAATTACTCTAAACCATAACTTATTTACCGCGAAGTTGAAGTAGCCTATTAGGATGATCATTGGATTTTGAAATCCGCTTCGCGGATAACGCTTGTCATGCCGGTTCCGCCCGGCAAACGGGCAAGGGGATTGCGCGGCCAATCCCCTTGCAACCCCAGGCCACCCCTACAGCGCGACAAAGCCCCACCTTTCAAACCGGACTCGAGGAGCTGCCGGAACTAGCGGCGCGCTACCGTCCCGCCGCGTCGAACAACCGGCAGCTTAAAATCCCGCGTCTGGTTTGAAAGTCGGCTTGCGCTGAAGGAGGCTGCTGGCAAATTGGCTCGATCGCCCTTCTAAGCTTATAATTCAGCATCCGTACACCATAAATACTTCCCACAATCATCAACCCAGACTAAATCACCCTCTATCCAAGCATGCGTCTTTGATACTCCGTCACTGTCGTATGGCAGTACAGTCAAAAATTGATCATCATCAAACTCATCATCATCTGGCCAGCAGTTCTCCATCATCTCAAGAACAAGATTAAAATCTTGGACAATCTCAGATCGACAGCCCCATTTAACTAGGCTTGAATCAAAAAACAAGCGTAAGATGTATAGAAATATCTCTCTTTTCTTTTCCATACTTAGGGTTAATTCAATCTGGCACCAAACAGCAGCAACACCCATCCCATAGGCATTTTCATGAAATTCATTAAGCTGCGCTTTTAACCTCTCGCGCTCATGCACTAACAACACTCTCACACCTCTCCTGCAGAGTCATGGCTAACCAATAGTCCAGTTCCAAATGACGATGCTTCCATAATCACCACTGTCTCAGATTGATAGATGTAAGTTTTGAATCCAACGGCAAGAATATCATCAATACAGCTTACAATTTTTGAAATACACGAAGCTGGAATTTCCAAAACTGGTACAGCAGTATCATCCCAAAAAATATAGAGTCTCTCACTTTCTTTATTAAATTCATCTAACAACTCCCTAGTCTCCCCTCTCTTCGATAGGTACCCATCGCCGATTTGAAGACTACCAGATACTGAAAATTGAAATTTCTTTTCAATATCAGAAAAAACAACTTCCGCATCGCTAGCACTTACAACCTTTGCATCACCACCCAAAGCTTGCAAACATTCAGAAAATAAAACTGACATAGACATCTCCAAAGCCAAGTTACTGTCCATTCTACCTGAATGAATTGCTACCAAGCAGCATCACTGTTAGATTAATCAATGGTGCCCAACACACCTCCGTTAGCGGTCGCCCACGCCCGAAAGCCGTGGTTGTGCAACACGCCCACGCATTGCATCTCAACGCGCCCTTGCGCTCGCAATGCTTGGTCGGGCAAAGCCATTTGGAGACATCGCTATGGATGCTCGTCTTATCGTTTCCCCTCCCCTTATTTACTCTCCCCACCGCCTATCACATGCCTGCTTGCGCCTGCGCGCCGCGTATCGCCGTGCGTTTTTGGCCGCAAGGTTTACGCGCCTCACTGGGGAGGCTCGGCCATGAATGCCGCTATCAATCTGGAAATGAATACGCCGCTACAGCTGGATTTCGCCAAGGATTTGTCCATGCGGGTGCTGCGGCGGCCCGAGGGATTCTGGTTTATCGCGGCGGAGGTGGCTGCGTCCATGAAGCTGGAGGTGAAGGATTTGCAGCAGGCCTTGGGCGAGCCGCTGGGACAATCCTTCCGCCTGGCGGATGAGGCGGAACCGGTGTTATGCCTATCAGAAGGCGAATTGAACGAGGTGTTCCGCCGCATCAAGAAACCGGGCGCGCGGCGGCTGCGGCGCTGGTGGCTTGAGGAAACCCGCCCGGCCTTGCTGCATCAGGCCGGCGCGGCTGGCACCGCGGAAGCCCTGCACCTGGCGCTCGCCCTCGCCGCGGAGGCGGCGCAACAGGTCAGCCGCGCGGTGTTGGACACCGTTCTGCGCGAACCCGGCCCATGGCTGCATTCACGCTGGGTGCTGACACTGGATTACGCGCCCAGCAACAAGCAGCGCTGGCCGCAAGGCAGGCTGATCGGCCTGGATAGCAGCGTCTCCACGCTCAGCGGCATGGCGGAGCTGATCGCCCCGCCCGGCAAGATGCCGGTCAGCAAGGCGGAACTGGTGAAGCTAGCCACCGCCTGCCAGTTGCGTTTGGCGGAGCGCATAGGCAGTTAGAGCGGCTCACAAAAGCCCTGATGCTGCGTTGCGCCGACTTGCCGTACTCAAGGTACTGTCTGCCTCGACCCGCCTTGCCTCAGCCGTAAAACTGAGTTTTGTTAGCCACTCTTAGTCGGCTAATCGCGCAGCGTAATAAGAAACACCGCTTCACTATTGCGAAGCGGTGTTTTCGTCAAAAGAGTCCTAGTAGTTTAAATGCGACCTACCCGTCGGCTTCTTTCTCAAAGTATTGACCTGGATATGCGGCCAGCGCGTCACTTGCCCGTTGGAGCCGAACATGAACTCAAAAAACAGCACTTGTTCATATTGCAGCTGCAACACCTCACAGCCGTCGCTGTCTATCACCGTCTGTATCCACAAGTTCAGATTCATCTCGGTAACATTGGCAAAGGTGCTCACAAAGGGGGTGTTTAGAATCCCGCCTTGCGGCCCGCCATTGTGTTTGCTGCTGAGCTGAATCAGCGTGTATTTTTTGATGCGCTGGTCTTTGATCACATCACGCAACCGCAAATCAGGGCGTACGGAATACGGATAGTTTGGATCAGCGACAATCCGTTGGAAATAAGTCAGATTGCTGTCAGGCTGGGTGGCCGGCAATGACTTGTCAAACGCCCAAGCCGGCGCGGGTTCATCCAGATTAAGCGGCGCGGCCGGTGTGCCCTCCTGAACCGACAGCAGTGCGGCTGCGCCCATGCTGGGTGAAATGGCGAGCGGAGACCCAGCCAGGGGCACGGGGTTGGCAGCAACGGCAGCCGGCACCGTATTATTGTCTTGCGGCTGCGGAGTCGTTGGCCACGAGTTGCTAAAGGGCTGAGTCCAACAGTCGGTGCCGGTGGGATATTCCGGTTTGCCTGGAATGTCCGCCTGAAATCCGCCGGTGATCATCATCGCACTGCCATGGGGTATGGTCCCGCTACGCGCAATGGAATAAGGCGGCACATAATTTGGCCCGTTGGCGCCGGCGCCAATGGCAATCCCAGGGAAACCGTTATCAGAAATGACGGATTCCTCAGTAGCTGCATGGTTGTACATCGGATTCATCCACAAATACATGCCATCTTCTTCGTGAATGCCCACGCCGTCACTGACGCGCTGTATGCTTTGATTGTATTTCACCGCGCCCGCAAACTGCTCGTTGGTGCCGCCCCGATTCCGCACCCCGCCATCCACCAGGGAGAACGTGAGTTCTTCGGTATAGTTTTCACAGAGGAAGTGGAATATGCCGAAAATGGTTTCAGAATTTGTCCCTGGAGACGGCATACAGGTGGTATGCAAGCCCCATCCCAGATTCGTCTTATCCGGATTGTAGTTAACCCATGTGCCTTCCAGCTGCTTCAGCACACCATAATCAGCCGGCTGATCCAGTACTTTATCCGAATATTCCGGATAGGGCGGAGCTGGCGTTTGAACCACATTGTTTTCAGGCATACACACCTCGCATGATCATTCATTTTGATAAAGGGCGGTGCAGCGAAAAGACGATAAAAGCCGTGTCAGCTTTACGGGACTTGCTGTACAAATAAAAACACGTCAATGAAAAACTGGTTTTCTAGCAAAATTTGTATTTGCATGACTGAAATATTCTGCAAATCTTCAGCCACGAAATTAAGTAAATTCCGCCATACAAAAATCCTAGCACTAGACATGACAATGTCAAGACAAATTCTATTGATTATTTTATTATGAATAGAGAACGTCTAAGTTAGGCGAAATTTTCTGAGAAACCATCTTTGGAGAGAATGCGGTCATGGGGACGGTAGAACCGAAACCCAAGCACAGTGGAAGTGATATCGCCCTCCCGGGCGATTGCGGTACAGCCACCGTCTTCCATCCGCACCTCGCTTCCGCCAAAGCCCGCAAGCCACTCCTTAACTTATGGCGAGCGCTTGCGAAGACTAGAAACGGGGAGGATGCTGCTGGAGCGATGAGCACGCCTTATGCTAGGGCCGGCGCGCATCGGTGTGATAGAAAACGGGGCACGGAACTGATTGGTGCAGGCTCTTCCACAGTAATCAATCAAGCAAAAACCTATACACATTCCCCTCCTCCACAAAGGAAGCGAAATGCTTGCCCGCCAACGGCACAAATCGGCCGGACTTAATCGCGTACTCATTGAGTACCACCCCAGCCGGCTCATCCTTGCCACCCTGATAGCGATACTCAAGCTTGTCGAACCGTACTTGGCCGTTCAAAAACCTAAGGCCCTGACAGGATGCAAACAGGCTGGGTAGCTTCCATCCTTGAGGCTTGGATCTGCCCAAGCGCAACAGGTAGACCGACTTATGTCTCACCGCCGTACCCGAGGCCGATGCAGGCGTATTTTCCACGCATGCCCAGCCGGCGGCGAAATACGCCACAGCCCCTCTCCCCAAATCCCCTGCATTAACCACCTCGCCAGGGAAAGCCTTGATCGACTTGGCCAACCATGTCCTGCCATCCAGGATGATCTTACCCTCTTTCAGCTCTACCTTATGACGGCCACCCGCTGCCATGCCCTGCCAAACATATCGGATGTCTTGTTCCCCCTCCAGGCTGAAAGGTTCTAGCTCGACACCCGAAGACTGGAATAAGCGATTTGGCAGGCTGCGGTAATAGGTCTCATACCCATCAAACAGCCCAGCAGCCTGGGCCCAGGTTGGCAGAAACAGTAAAACCGCGAAATGATTCATGCGCATATCATTTTAAGGTCAGCAGAAACAAGCCGTTCTAGCGCCACTTAGCCTGCATAGGTTTCAGAACTAAGCATTTTACCCTTCAACAGGAACCAATCCCTGCTTTTTCCAACATTCAAACCTTGCGTTTGTTGCTACGCTCATCGCAACGATAACCACCTGGTGATCAAAATCAGGTAACTCACCCAATTTCTCCAAGAGTTTCTCCATGCCTTCCGCATTGCTTGAAATGCGGCAAAACCGACCACCTCCAGCAAGCACCCAAAACACGTCATCTACAAACGGCCCTTGATCCGTGGTTTCGATGCTTACCTCGCACAGATCAGCCCAATGGAACTCAATATCCTCACCCCTCGATGGACTATGGATAATTTTACTCTCATCAAAAACAACCTTCTCCACGGTTCGACTTGACTTCCACTTAAACAATCGATACAAAAACCCCATACCACCTCCCTGGCACAACCCAAAACACTCCCCTTCCAAAGACTCATAAGGGGGTTAACTGCAGATACTTGACCGGCTTTAGCGCTCCTAAAATCAGCCTATATTTCAGATCATCAAAGGAGTAGCTAACTTTCCCCTTATTATCAATTACTACTTTATACCTATTATCATTTCCATACTTTTTAAAGAAAAATACTCCACCCTTAAACTCATAACTATCAATCAACTCATCATCACGATCAGGAGGTGACAGTAAGCTCAAACAATCTAAAACCTTGAAGTCCTTTGACAGCAGATAGAATTCATAGTTTGTATCTTCCCAAGTCGCATTTTGAAGCACCAAAAAATATCGCTCAGAATCTCCCAGCCAGTACTGAGCAAAAACTGACTCGCTCATAACCTTGACACCTGTCTTTTGGCCGCAGAACAAAAGATCAAAATAAACGATTACAACCCCTGGCTTTCTTGGACTTTCCACCACATCAAAGTCTTTCATTGCATTTACCATCTAGAGCCCCTCTAACTCTTCATCTAGACCACCACCCCTTCCTCGACAATCCACATTCATACAGCATCACACATAAAATCAACCGCAAGCAATCCACCATCAATTACAATTATGCGAGAAATCACATTATATCTCTCGTAGTTCAAGATACTTTTTTGGCTTCATAAAATCAAAACATGACCTATATTTTAGCTCACTCAACAAATAACTCACCCGACCATCCGCCTGAATTGACAACTCATATCTTTTCCCACTCTTATATTTTTCAAAAACCAAACCATTCCCTTTAAGGCGGCGTTCTTGAATAAACCCATTATCCTCAGGCGTTGCGCTCAAATTAATCCGATCGACAACGTGAAAACCCTCATCAAGCAGATAGAACAAATAGTTTGTCCCCTCCCAAAAATCATTCTCAAGAACAACAAGAAAAAAATGGCCTATCTTATATTGAGCAAAAACAGTTTCATAATCCACCCTAACTCTTGTAGCATGACCATCAAACATCAAGTCAAAGCATTCGTCTACGCCCTTTGAGGATTTCACCTCTTGCAAGCCAAACAAATCTATTGGATGCGCCACTTTGTGAATTCCTCCAGTTCCTCATCGTAATTATCTACGACGCTTTCTGCCAACGCCCCACCAACTACACTCCCTGCCAAAACTACAGCAACAGCACAAACGGGAGCACCAGGCCCACACAACGTCGACACGGCTAAACCAGCAAAAACACCGCCAGCCATACCTCCCCCAATGACAGCCCCCTGTTTAATGGTTTCTTTGGTCTTATTTTCTGATGACGCCACTGCATAGCTTGCCAATGCAGCAGTCACGACCCACCCAACCTTACCAATAACACCCAATTTTTTTGCTTTTACATTAAAATCTTGATTGGGCTTTGCCGATGACTCAATAATGGCATAATACACTTTATTTTTTTCAGCTGGAGTTAATAAATCAAACTGTTTCCCAAAAAGAGATTTCGCTTTTTTATCTAACAGCTCTTTTATAGTTGGAGGTTCCAATTTGTGGCGTTCCGCTATCGCGAGGCCCTGTGCAGAAGTTACAACTCTATGCTCTGCCATTATTTTATTACGCATCGCATATGAGAACTCCATTCCGTCTTTCGCACTCACTCTCCCTGCATTGACTTCATCAAGAACAGTTTGGGCCATCCGTTTGATGTTTTCTTGATATGACATTCTAACATTCGCGTCTTTAATCACATCCGTTGCAAACCTTGCCGCTGCAGCCTCCAGCATATCCAAGCTTTTCTTGAGCGGGGACTCCAGCTCATGCCGCTGGTTCACCTGATAATAGCCCCGGTACTCAATCTTATACTCGGGAGCGCTGGCCCCGCTGGTAGTGGAAGTACCGGCGCTGCGGCTTCTGCCATAAGTTACGGTATCGCTCATGTCTCAGCCCTCGATCAGATTAAGGATTTTACTGGAGAGGTTTTCGTCGCTAACGTCTTCATTTTCCGGGATTTCAACATGGATGCCCGCGATCTCCGCAATGGAGTCGATCCGCAAACAGCTGGCCTGGTCAAATGTCATCTCCTTCGAACTGCCGTCGTTAAAGTTGATGGTGCAAGCCAAGCCTTGGTAGTTCTCCTGGCCCGGTAAGGCAAACTCGATCCAGTTCGGGCCTTGAGCCGGCAAGGCCGACCCCGCCGCAATCATCGCGCTCAGCGGCCCCGGCATCCTCTTGGCTGCGCCAGGGTCGGTATCTACCGTGGCTTGAGACTGGGAGGCAATCAGGACTGCGCCGCAGGAAGTAAGCATCCCTTCCACCGCCACATTCTTGCCCATGAAGATAACGTTTTGCGCCCCGGCCACGATGACGAACTCTGTCTTGCACTGCGGACAGTAGCCACGGTGGCCGATGCCGGATGCGTTCTTGCCATAGATATTGAAGTTGGGGAATGACTCCAGCACGGTGCCGCCATGTGAAGTGGTATCGCCCTCCCGGACGATTGCGCGCGCAGCCATAGTTTTCCTTTCCATTCAAGAAAGTAGCTTCCGGCACGCCACGGGCATTCTCGGCAATTATTCTTAAGATATCAACTAAACGAAGTCCCCTGCTCCGATTTGTCCATACGGAGGCAACCGAACCTAGCGGCTCCGCCGCTGTATAGGTTCGTCTGGCTGCGCCCTCGTCGTACCCGCAAGAAGGCCAAGCCTGACGGCTGCCGTAGTAGATCGCGGCCTTGCAACCTTGTCGCGCGCCTGGTCAAGCCTCTCCCAGCTGGCGCCAAAGTTGACCAGGAGGCCGCAATAACGCCTTCCCCTCCGCACTCTGCTGGGTATGCCTCGTCCATGGGATATGCCGGGCCGCCGGTCATCAAAGCATTGCGGGGCTTAAGCCCGCGCTTGCTCGCGCAACAGGAGCACAACACCTTGCCGCAGCTAACCACCCAAGCAAAGCGGCTTGCGGCACAGGAGGCTTTCCCACGCTATGGCGCCTGGAAAGTGGTGGTCCAGGCGGCGAACTGCTCAGCCGGCATCGGCGCGGCAATAAAATACCCCTGAGCATAGTCGCAGCCCAGCTCGCGCAGGCTCTGCCAGTCAGCGGCGGACTCCACTCCCTCCGCAACCACCAGCCGTCCCAGATGGTGGACAAGTTCGATGGTGGATTTCACGATCATGGCGGAGTCTTTGTCCTGCGACATATTCATCACAAAAGACTGATCAATCTTGATGTAATCCACCGGCAGTTTTTGCAGATAGCTCAACGACGAGTAGCCGGTGCCAAAATCATCCACATACAGTGCGACACCAGCGCATCGCAGTTCATGCAACAAGGCCAGCGCCAGCTCCGGGTCCAGCATCACGGAACTTTCCGTGATTTCCAGCTCCAGCAAGCCGGTGCGAATCGAACGCTGTTCCTGCCAAAGCCGCAGCTTGTCCGGCAAGGCGTCGTCCTGCAGATTGCGCGCCGATAAATTGACCGCGATGGGCAGCATCAGCCGCTGCCGCTGCCAGGCTTGCAGAAGCTCCAGCGTTGCCGTAATGACCCACTCGGTCAGCGGGTGGATAAGCCCGGACCGCTCAGCGATATCAATGAAGGCGCTGGGCCCCAACAAGCCGTGCTGCGGATGCTGCCAACGCACCAAGGCCTCAGCGCCGCAGACCCGGCCATCGGCCAGGCTGACCTTGGGCTGCAGGTATAGCCGCAGCTCGCCCTGCGCTATGGCATGGCGGAGTTCTCTGGCCAGCGTCAGCCGCTCGGCCTGCGTCTCGCCTTTGCCCGGTTCGTACAGGCAATAAGCCACCCCTCGCTGCTTGGCCTGCTGTGCGGCCTTGCCCATATGACGCAACAAATCGTGTACGTTCCCCCCATGTTGAGGGAACAGCGCGATTCCCACTCTTGCAGCAACGTCCAGGGTCAGCCCCGCCACTTCAAAAGCGGTGGTCATCGTCCAGGTGACCGCCGTGACCAGCACCAAGGCCTCTTGCGCATCAGCGCCGGGGAGCAAGACCGTAAATTCGTCGCCTCGCACGCGCGCGGCCAACGCGGCGGCGGGCAGGCAAGCCCTCAGGCGAGCGCCAAACTCACGCAATACCTGGTCGCCCTGCGCAAAACCGAGCACCTCGTTGATTTCCCCCAGCCGTTCGATATTGAACTGCAGCACGGCCAGCATGCGGCCCTCCTGGCTGGCGTGCACAACGGCCAGCGTCAATGCCTCTTCAAACTGCAACATATTGGGCAGGCCGGTCAGTTGATCATGGCGCAGCATTTGCTGCATGGCTGCGCGGGCCTGCTCTCGTTCCCGCTGCGCCCGCAAGGAGCCGATACCGAACGCGAGATCGGCGCTGGCCTCAATCAGCAAATCAATCTCGTCGTCGTCAAAGGTATCCGCCTGCTTGTCGTAAATGGTCAGGGCGCCGATCACGCGGCCATCCACCCGCAACGGGCAGGCCAGGCCGGATGCCGCCCCATACATCAAGGCCCGCAGCGCCTGGTACCGGCTGTCGTTCTGCATGTCGCGCGCCAGTTGCACCTTGCCGGTACGCACGGCTGTCGGCGTGATGCTGATGCCACCGGCGGCATCGGCCCTGCCCAGGACAATGCCTTTCAGTTCGTCCAGCCCGCCGGCAAAGCCGCATTGAGCCATCGGCTGTAGCTCTTGCGCCTCTCCGTCGCCATACCAGATCACCGCCGTGTCGTAACCGCCGGCCTCAACAATGGCCCGGCAACTGCTGTCCAGCAACTCCTGCTCGTCCTTGGCGCGCAACATGGCGCGGTTTCCGGCGCTGAGGGTACGCAAGGCGCGGGAAACATGCTCCAGCTCGCGCACTTGCTGAGACAGTTCGTTGTTGAGCAGCTGGATATGCTCCTCTGCCGCCTTGCGCTCGGTGACGTCGATACCCAGCACGTAATAACCGATCACCTCCTCCTGCTCATTGCGTTTGGGCACATAGCGTATGTTTTGCCAAACCCCCGGAAAAGGCTGCCAGTCATAGTCCAGCGGCTCGCCTGCCAGCGCTTTGTCAATGCGCGGACAGGCTATGTCGTAACGCTCTTCCCCCAGAATTTCCTTCACCGCACAGCCGGTGATGTTCACGCGCTCTGGCGCAAAGCGCTGCCGGTACTGTTCGTTGACATACACATAGAGGCGATCGGCATTGACATAGGCAATCAGCACCGGCACTGCGCTGAGGATGGCGTCCAGATGCGCCTCGCTTTCCACCAAGCGCAAGGACCGGTCCTGCACTCTCTCGGTAAGCAGGGCATTCTGCGCCAGTATGGTCAGCCGGGCATCCCGTTCCGCGGTGGAGTCATGGAATACAACCACCACGCCGTTTAGCTGACCGCCGCTGGCGATAATCGGGGCCACGGTGTAGCTGATCGGGCACTGCCGGCCGTCGCGCGCCACCAGTTCCCCATGCCAGGACTCCGGCATGTGCAAGGCCTGAGTCACCATTCTTGTGCCGCACGCCAATAAATCGATAGCCCGGTCGTCTTTATCCCGCCGCACGGTCAATATCTGTGACAGGGGCACGCCGACGGCCTCGGCGGCAGGCCAACCCGTGAGCAACTCGGCCACCCGGTTGCAACGGGTAATCAAGCCAGCCGCATTGACGGAAACAACCGCGTCCCCAATCGAATGCAGCGTGGCGGCCAGGCTTTCCTCGCTGGACGCCAATGCCTCCCGGCTGGCCTTGAGCGCCCGCCATTGCCGCCGCACCATGAAAAAAGTCCCGGCCAGCAGCAGGTAAAGCGTGATGCCGCTCAGGCCGTTCCACCATAGCTGCCACTGCTGTGAGCGCTCATAATCGATCTGCCTCCGTTCCAACACGTGGTGCTCTTCCCGGTCCATTTCGTCCAGCAAGCGATATACCTGTGTGCGGGAGGCGCGTAGCGGCGCTTGCGTCGCATAGGCGCTGGCTGCGGTTCCGCCCTGCTGGCGATACAAGCGCTCAACCTCACGGGAGATTGCCAATCGCTGATTGACGACCCTGCGCAGAGCTATCCAACGCTTAAGCTGTTCCGGGCTATCGCCGACTCGCACACGAAGCTGCGCCAACAAGCGCTCGCGTGCGTCAATTGCCCTGTCGCGCTCCTTTAAATTGGATTCATCGCCTGTCAGACGATAGTTCTGAGTGCTCATTTCCACTTGCGTGGTATCGCCGCGGATATGCGCCAACTGGTCCATGACCAGAACGCTGTTCGCCAGCCAGTGCGCGGCTTGACTGGCGTTGTCGACAACCTTCCAGATGGAAAGCGACAGCGCCGCTACAAACAACATGGCAACGGCAATGGCGACTCGCAACTTGGCTTCAAATCGGTCTGGCAAAATGTCCACCCCGGCGTGCTGACCCCAATCAATATCCTATATAGATAGTAAATTCCGCCACGGTAGAACAAGGCATTAACCAAGGGTTTGGTCTTGAGGCCCCACAAACTCCAGTCCGCTCCCCCTTGAAAATTCCAACTTGATGAACCACGACGCATCCTTTGAAGGATGACAATCAAGAAACCCTCCTCTCCTCCGCCATTGGCTTGACGCCCCACCCCCGCCTCAGTACCCTGTGCCTCGCGCTGCGCCCAATAACGTCGCGCCGGGTTTGGAAGCCCACAAAACCTTTCCCCAGACCAGCTCAAGTCCAAAAGACCGCAGCCCGTCTGGTGCCACGCATGTCCCCACTCCTGGACAGGCTGTGGCAGGGAGCCTTCACGGGCTACCGGTTCTGAAAGGTCTCCGGTCTTCCAACCTTGTCACGTGCCTGTCCAAGCCTCTCCGGGCAGGCTTCAAAGCTGACTAGGAGACCGCAATGACCCCTTCCCATCCGCACTCCGCTTTCGCCAAACCGCCGCCTGATCCACAGAGCCAAACCCTGGCCGCCTGCGCCCTGGCCTTGAACTGCCTCGCCACCCTGCGTCATGCGCTTGACGCCTTCCAATCCCACGCCGCACAGTCACATCAACCCCGTTTGCAGCATCTGGCCTGCGCCGCCACCTCGGTGCTGGACGATTGCGCCAGCCAGTTGCACAGCCTTTGCCCCGACGCCGTTCCCTGCCCGCAGAACGACGGGTTTCCAACACTGACTTGGAGACCGCAATGACGCCTTCCCTCTCTTTCGCCACGGCCGCTAAACCGCCCCCGGCTGCCCGCTCTGTCAGACGCCCGCATCAGTCGGCGTTGAATCGTCATATTTTTAACAAATTAAGTTGTCATTCCTACCATCCTATGGTCTTATGCGTTGATGACAGCTGGGACCAAAGCCGTGACAGGGTTCCCGCGTCGTCAAACCGGATGTATGTGCTCAAGGATTGTTACTGCGCAAGCAGGCAAAACCTGATGACTTGGCTGAGGCCAAGCCGTCAGGTTTTTTTGTTTTCAGGGTGTGCGCTATGAAAATCAGCAAAATCTTGAACAACAACGCGGCCCTCGTGTTGGACGAACACCAGCATGAGTTGGTGGCCATGGGCTGCGGCCTGGGGTACCAAAAGCGCCCGGGAGACGCGCTGGACCCGGCCCGGATCGAAAAACTCTTCGCCTTGCAAAACCATGAGCTGACATCCCGCTTGAGCGAAGTCTTGAGCGGCATCCCCGCGGAGGTGATGGCGGTGTGCGCCGATATCCTCAGCCTGGCGAAAAAGCAATTGGGCAAACTGCCCGAGGAGGTGTATCTGGCGCTGCTGGATCACTGCCATTTCGCGATTGAACGCCAGCGCCAGGGCATTGCCCTCCACAACGCGCTGCAATGGGAAATGCGCAGACTCTACCCAAGAGAGTTCGCTCTTGGCCAGCAAGCGCTGATGCTGATTGAGCAGCGCCTGGGTCTGAGCCTGCCGGAAGATGAAGCGGGGTTCATCGCCTGGCATTTGACCAATGCCCAAATATCAACCGAGGCTCTCGGGATGCAAGCTATTTCCCAATTGATGCAGCAGATACTCCGGATTGTCACCTACCAGCAAGGGCGTGAGCTTGACGAGCAAATGCTGAACTACCACCGCTTCATTGCCCACCTGAAGTTTTTTGCGCAACGCGTGTTGTCGCAGCAGACATTGCCTGTTGGAGACGCCTCCTTGCATGCGGCGGTGAAGGCAAGCTACCCGCAGGCGTGGCGCAGCGCGGAAAGCGTTAGAGGCTTCATTTGGGAGCAGTACCAGAAGGAACTTGAGTTGGACGAGATGATGTTCCTCGCCATTCACATCAGCCGTCTGTAAGCCTGATCTTTACTCGCCGGCGGCTTTGAGCCGCCGAGACATCAACAGGGTTGTTACTGTCTAGAACAGGCAAAACCTGACCACGCCTCCCCCATTGCGGGCGGGCGCGGTCAGGTTTTTTTTTGAGCGTTCGCTCGCCATAGGGAGGAGAACAATGGACATACTCGCCAAGCTGATCGTCGCGGGAGTGGGCGGCAAGGACAATATTCTGAGCCTGGTGCACTGCGCCACCCGTCTGCGCTTCAAATTGCGCAACCCGGGGCTGGCCCATGCCGAAAGCTTGAACAGCCTGCCCGACGTTCTCATTGCGCTGGAGAGCGGCGGGCAATTCCAGGTGGTGATCGGCAACCGGGTGGCGGAGGTCTATGCCGAGATACAGCCGCTGATGGGTGCCCAGGAGGACGCCGATAAGGAAGAAAAGGATGGGCTGTTCAATCGTTTTATCAGCCTGGTATCGGCCATCTTCATGCCTGTCCTGGGCATTCTTACCGCCTCCGGTGTTTTAAAAGGGCTGCTGGCCCTGTTCGTGGCTTGCGCTTGGCTGAGCAAGAGCAGCGGCACCTATTTACTCTTGTTCACCGCCAGCGACGCCTTGTTTTATTTCCTGCCGATGGCGCTGGGCTATACCGCCGGCAAAAAATTTGGCGGTAATCCTCTGTTCACCATGGCGATTGGCGGCGCCTTGGTGCATCCACAAGCGCTCCGTGCTTTTGAGGCCGCCAAAGACCCGGGGACGGCGGCTTTGGATTTTCTCGGCCTGCCCGTGACCTTGATGAATTACAGCTCCTCGGTGATGCCCATCCTGTTTGCGGCCTGGGTCAGTTGCCAAGTCGAGCGTAGGCTCCGTCCACGCCTGCATGACTCGGTGCGCAACATCCTGACGCCCCTGGCCTGCCTGATCCTGGTTGTGCCGCTCACCTTCATTCTGATAGGACCGCTGGCCACTTGGGCCAGCCAAACACTGGCGGGCGGCATTCAGGTCTTGTACGGCTTCATGCCCATGCTTGCGGGTGCCGCCTTGGGCGCGGGCTGGCAGGTCTTGGTGATCTTCGGCCTGCACTGGGGCTTCATCCCGCTGTTCTACAACAATCTGAGCGCGCTGGGTTATGACACCTTGACGCCCATGTTGATCCCCGCTGTTTTAGGGCAGGCTGGCGCAGCCTTTGGGGTGATGCTGCGCAGCCGCGACGCCAAAAAACGCGCCCTGGCCGGCTCGGCGGTCACGTCCGGCCTGTTCGGCATTACCGAACCGGCCATCTATGCCATCAATTTGCCGGCCAAACGCCCTTTCATCTTCGGCTGCGTGGGAGGCTCGCTAGGCGGCCTGTTTGTCGGCTATGTGCAGGCAAAAAAATACTCGATGGGTCTGGCCAGCATTTTTTCCTTTGCTCAGCTCATTCCCGACAGCGGCATCGACTATACGGTTTGGGGAGCGATTGCCGGCAGCCTGCTGGCGGCGAGTCTCGCCGCGCTGCTCACCTTCTTTTTTGGCCAGCCCAAAGCGGAGGCGGCCGCCGCCGCGACGACAGAGGCTCCAACCGCGGTCGATGCCGCATCGTCTTATCAAGTCCTCTCCCCGATTCATGGCCAGCCCCAGGCGCTCGACACCGTGTCGGACCCCGCCTTCGCCAGCGGCGTGCTGGGCAAGGGCGTGGCCATCCTGCCCCACAGCGGCCGGGTGGTGGCGCCGTTTGGCGGCCGGGTCAAATCCCTATTCCACTCTTGCCACGCCCTGGCGCTCGTCGCCGACGACGGCACCGAAATGCTGATCCATATCGGCATCAACACCGTCAAGCTCGATGGCCGCCACTTCAACGCCCATATCCGGACTGGCGACGCCATCGCGGCGGGCGATCTGCTGTTGGAGTTTGACCGCGCCGCCATTGCCGAGGCCGGCTTCGACATGACCAGCTTGGTGCTGATCAGCAACCCCGGCTGCCCGCAAGTGCGGCCTCTCACCATGGCCGAGGTGGCGGAGTTGGCCCCTCTGCTGGCCGTCAGTCGTTAACCACCGCATCAGGAGATATAGAGATGACATTGTTTCCCGCTGATTTTCTATGGGGCGGCGCTTTGGCCGCCAATCAGGCTGAAGGCGCTTACCTGGCCGACGGCAAAGGCCTGTCCACCTCGGATGTGCTGCCGCAAGGGGTGTTTGGCCCCATCGCCCAGCGCGTGGCCGGCGACAGCGGCCTCAAGGACCAGGCCATAGACTTTTATCACCGCTATCCGGAGGACATCGCCCTGTTCGCCGAGATGGGTTTTAGCTGCCTGCGCGTGTCCATCGCCTGGAGCCGCATCTTTCCCCAAGGCGACGAGGACGCGCCCAACGAGGCCGGGCTGGCGTTTTATGATCGCCTGTTCGACGAAATGGCCAAGCACGGGATTCAACCCTTGGTCACGCTGTCGCACTTCGAAATGCCTTATGCGCTGACCCAGCGACACGGCGGTTGGGCCAGCCGCCAGACCATCGCCTTTTTTGAGCATTACGCCCGCACCGTGTTCGCCCGCTATCGCGACAAGGTCAAATACTGGCTGACCTTCAATGAAATCAATATGGCGCTGCACGCGCCGTTTACCGGCGTCGGTCTGCCGCCGGACAGCGGCAAGCAAGCGGTTTACCAAGCCATCCATCACCAACTGGTGGCCAGCGCCCGTACCGTCAAAGCCTGCCATGAACTGATACCGGGCGCCCGGATCGGCAATATGTTGTTGGGAGGCGTTCGTTACCCGCTCACGTGCCGGCCGGAAGACGTGCAGGAAGCTTTGCGGCAAAACCGAAAGTGGCTGTTCTTTGGCGATGTGCAGGCAAGAGGCGCTTATCCGGCCTATATGCAGCGCTTCTTCCGCGAGGCAGGCATCGCGTTGGACATCCGCGCTGCCGACCTTGACGACCTGCGCGCCACCGTGGATTTCATCTCCTTCAGCTACTACATGTCCGGCTGCGCCTCAGCCGATCCCACAGTGGGCCAACAGGCAAACGGCGTGCTGGGCATGGTGCCCAACCCTCATCTGCCCAGTTCGGAATGGGGCTGGCAGATCGACCCGCAGGGCCTGCGCTACCTGCTCAATCTGCTCTACGACCGCTACCAGAAGCCGCTGTTCATCGTGGAGAACGGCCTGGGCGCGCGCGACGAGGTGACGCCGGACGGCCGCATCCACGACCCCTACCGCATCCAATACCTCAACGATCACCTGCTGCAAGCGGCCGAGGCGCTGGACGACGGCGTGGAACTCCTTGGCTACACCAGTTGGGGGCCTATTGATCTGGTCAGCGCCTCCAAGGCGGAGATGTCCAAACGCTACGGCTTCATCCACGTCGATCTGGACGACCAAGGCCAAGGCAGCCTGGAGAGACGGCGCAAGGACAGCTTTTACTGGTATCGAGACGTGATACGCAGCCGGGGACAAACGCTTAAGCCGGCCGGCTAATCGCACGGGAACATTCGCGGCTCGCCAACAGCGGGCCAAGCCATAGCAGGCGCTGCCATAGGCCAGGAGCGGGCTTTGCCCGCGCCTAGGCAGCCGCCGGAAAGATCAGGAGACAAACATGCCTACCTTGTTCTCTACCGCCCCGCGTCGCGGTCCCTTGGCTTTGGCGCTGAGCTTAGGGGTATTGCTAAGCCCCGATGTCATTCAAGCCGAAAGCCAAAACCCAGCCTGGAACGGCACGGTTCTGGGCTTCGAACCGCAGGCCGGCGACTTGCTCAGCGCCGATACCGGTATTCGCAACCGGCTGGAACAATATGGTTTTCGTTATCGCCTGGCCCACGTCAGCCAAACCGCCTACAACGCCAAAGGCGGTTACAACACGGACAAGAAAGCCGAATACATCGACCAGTTTTCGCTGACCTTCACTCAAAACCTGGAGGCGCTGACCGGCATGCCCGATGCCGCGATCGAGGGCAATATCGTCAACCGCAATCATGACAACAATCTGACCAGCACGCGGCTGCAAGACCCACGCGTCGGTTTCAACGATCTGGCGCAGGAAAGCTGGGGCGGCCAGTCCATTACCCGGCTGGGCTGGCTGACCTTCCGTCGCAGCTTTCTCGACGGCAGATTGCAGTGGCGGATAGGACTGATGAACAAGGTGCAGGACTTCGACCAGATCATTCCCTGCGATTTCCAGACCTTGAATCTGTGCGGAGGAAAATCCGCCGGCTCGCGCACTTGGTACAACTGGAACGTGCACTACTGGGGCACAAGCTTACAGTACCGGCTCACTCCGGAAGTCACCCTGAAAACCGGCCTGCTGGAACAGAACCCGCAAGCGCCATCACGCAGCCACGCCTGGAGCGTATCCACCGACGGCAGCCGCGGCATCCTGCTGCCGCTGGAAGCGGAATGGAAAACCCGCCATTTTGGCCTGCCAGGCATTTACATGCTGGGATTGCTCTATACCAATGCCAAGCAACGCGACTTCTACGCCGGAGCATCCGGAGGCGCGGGAACGGACGACCCCGCGGGGTATCGGCACTACCGCAATACATGGTATCTGTACACCGGCTTCAATCAACAGCTGACTCGCCGCCTTGAAACAGCCAACCGCGGGCTCAGCCTCTCCTGGAGCTTGGGCGTGGCCGATCAACGCAGCAACGCCCGGTCCTATGCCAGCTCCTTGTCCTTACGCTATCGCGGACCATTTGATGCCCGGCCAAATGACTGGCTGGCCTTGGGCGTATCCAAATTTCAGGCCAGCCCCAACTGGCGCCGCAGCCAGAACCTGCTGAATCAGCGAGCCGGCGTCAGCGACTATCAGGACCCGCTTTACGCGCCGCTGCCGGAATCCTCGGTCAACGCCGAATTGATCTACCGCTACCAGGTCTGGCCCTGGCTGGAGTTGCAACCCGGACTCCAATACTGGGTGCGGCCGGGAGGGCTGGTTCAGACGCCCAATGCCTGGGTCGTGGGCCTAAAAACCACCCTCAACTTCTGATATCGCCAATCTTCTTGAGTTTTTCAGAGGGGTCAAACCAAGGAATGCCATGACAACGACCTTGCCCGCCATGGAGCAATTAAGGCGCTTGAACCAGAACCTGAGCAATACACAGGACCAGAGCGCCTTGCCGCAGCTTGGCCGGCAACTGGCCCGGCAATGCGAAGAGATGGACGCCCGTCTGACGCAGGGCCTGATCCGCCCATCTCGGCCTGCAGGCCATCCTGACCCTGCTGCAGCGCCGCGACGAGCCCTTGCTGTGGAGCAGCGAGGAAGCCGCGGCGCTGCTGGAGCCGCTGCAACAGCGCCTGAGCCAGGGCTTAAGCCGCATCAACCGCCTGGTCTAGGCTACCCGCCGCCAGGTGGCATCTACGCTACTTGGCGCTCAGCGGTATTTATCGGCGGATTCCAACGTCAGGTAAACGTGACTTAACGGCTGCCGGCCTTTTTAAGCCCCTCGGCAATCATTCCTGGTTCATAAATGGATTTCACCGCTTTCATGAAGGGCATACCCCACACATTGGCATGCGCAGCGCCATTGAACGGCTGCGCAAATACATGCTCTTCTTGCATTAATACATTCCACACTATCCCGCCAAACCATGCGCAGTTATGAATGGGCGTATACGCGCCATTCTGCGGATCGGCATTGGGCATCCCCATGGCTAGGCCAGCAAAATAACTCGCCATATTCAGCTCTGGCACAATCACATCTTCAAGGATTTTGATTTGTTTTTTCGGGCTATTCAGCGTCACGCACCTTTGGAGGTGAAATGATCTAGTAGGCTTATCTAGAGCATGATTTTTGACATAGCCTTTGCCTTCTCGATAGCTATAAGACGTGGGAGCTGTCGCACCTCCACGATCATGAAACACATTGATCCAGGTATGCCCAAATTTTCCTGATCCAAACTCCTTGGTCAGATGCATCATCACCGCCTTGGATCGATTGTTGTAATCCTCTTGCGGAAACCGATTAGCTACCTCATCAGCCTTCTTGACAATGGGAGCCATATCCGTTTTTTCCGGAGTCCGATTGGTTCTAATGCAGACTTGCGGATAGGCTACGCTGAGATCTCCATTGGGCATGTTCTGATCCGCCAAGATTTCCGCATAAGCCGCACAAGATAGACTTGCCAACACCACAGAACTGAAAATTGCTCTCTTTATTTTCATCATTTATTCCTAAAACTTAATCCATACCAGCCGCGCCGGTAAGCCATAAAAAAGTGCAGTCATTTAAGCCAAGCACAATCTCATTGACATTAAAAAATGCCAGACGCAACCCTACTCCCAATTTTTCATTCTATTAATAGGACTGGTACTAAATTAATTTTGTCTAATATATTTTTTATCGATAAATTTATTTAACAGACAATGGAATGTTGCCATGAGACGCGTATCCTGCTTGCTCCCAAGATTGCCGCAGCGGATAGGTCGCTGGAATGGAAGCTACGCCCGGCCAAGAAAAGGGAACTGTCAGAACTCAACGACGCCAGCCATGAAAGGCACGTCCTGTTCCCGACAAACGTCGATCTGACGATTGCAATAGTTGGGATAGGCCCTGCGCAACAGCGCCTGAGCCTGAGCCTGAGCTTAAGCCTGGTCTAGCCCGCCTGGCCTCCCTGCCGGCGGCCGGCGGGCCTCAGGTGCTGCTCTCGCTCAGCAGCCCCGCCAGGGTCAGCAGCCCGGACGCGCCGGTGGCGCCGTTGGGATCGGCGACATCCTCGCTCTGCGGGATGACCGACGCATCCGTCGGGCCCAGCCACAGCGGGGCCAGTCGGCTGAGGCCGCCTTGCATCAGCAGATCCGAGATCAGATCAAAGGCCGCGGCGGGCGATTGCAGGCGCAGCCATTCCGAGGCCGGCAGCCCCGCCGCGTCCGTTGGACTCACCTGCAGCTTGGCCGCCATCAGTTGCCGGCGGAAAGCGCTCACCTTGCGGCTGTAACCGCCGGCGATGTCCCGATCGAACGAGGCCACCGCCATGCTGCCGTCGAAGGTCATGCCGCGGCGCCGGAAATGGGTGGCGCCGCTCAGGCACCAGACGTCGTCGACAATGACGGTGGTGGTACGCAGCTGCGCCCAGCGGCCGGGGAAGCCGCGCGGGTGGAACACCGCCACGCGCGCCGCGCCGGCGCTTTGCAGGATGTCCACGGCGTCCTTGCGCTGGGCGATCGCCCTGCGCACAAAGGGCGCGTACGCGGGCGCGAAGTCCGTCTCGCGCGGCAGGCAGACAATCACTTTCAGATTGGGGTTGGCCGCCATCCGGTCCGCTATCTTTTGCGCAAGGTCTATCTCATAGGCGGCGGGCGGGCCGCTGGGCCGCGCGGTGCGGGCGAAACCGGCGGTTTCGATGTAGATCAGTTCATCGGCCTCGCCGATGGCGCGGGTCAGCGCCCAGAGCGAATCGCGGTTGCCGTGCTTGGAGACGAAGAATTCGCGCCGCACCGCGTTGATCAGCCGGTCTTCGTTGGAGATGGTGATGGACGGCGCGCTGCCCAGCCCCAAGGCGGCGGCCAGCTGGTTGAGCAGGTTCTGGAAGGTGATGGGCGAGGACGAGCCCAGCGGGTTGTCATCGGGCAGCAAGGACAGCTCCGGCGTTTCGCATACCGCGCACACCGTTTCCAGCGCCACGCCCGAGGAGCTGCCGGGCGTGGCCGCCGGCGCGGCGGCGGGCGGGTTGAAGTTGTTGCCGCCGGACATGGCGATCCAGCCCGGCGTGCTGTCTCCGGGCAAGGGAAAGATGGGCTGGACGCGGCGCAGCGCGTGCTGGGCCAGGTCGTAAGCCAGCGCGCCGGTGACGCGCACGCCCGGCGCATGGGTGTCCGGGCCGGCGGGGTTGCCGGGGTTGGCGTTGGCGTGGTCCGCCGATCGGCTTTCGCGCGCCCAGCGGCCGCCGCTGAGCACCGCGTCCCAGTCCAGCCCCGCCGATACGTTGGCGCTGGGGACGCCGGTGACGACGATCGCGTCGAAGCGCGCCATGGTGGGCATGCGCGGCCCTTGGCGCGGCTGGGTTTCGGACATCAGCGCGCGCGCCAGGTCCGCCGCGGTGGCCGGGGAGCCGCCCGGCGGCGTCACGGTGCGCGGCAGGCCGAAGAGCGGCACCGGGCAGATGGATTTGATGTTGTCCGGCCAGGCCGCCAGCGGGTCTCCGGCGGCGAAGGGGTCGGCCGGCGCGGCCGCCGGCCCGGCGGCGATGACGGCGCGCTGCGCCGCCCACATGCGCCGCCGCCCGGTGCGCGGCGCGATCACCAGGTCATAGACCAGGGTGCCGGGGCTGGGCAGCGGGTCCCCGGGCTTCAAGCCAAACGGGTTGCGCACCAACACCTGCACCGGGCTGCCCGCCGCGGCGATCGCCGCGCCGCCGTCCGCGCGCAGGAAGGAGAGCTCCTCGCCTATGGCCTGGATCAGTTGGAAGCGCTGCGCGAAAACGCGCACGGTGGCGCCGCTGGGCGCGAAATCGGCCGGGATGGCCACCACTACGTCGTTGGTTCCGGACCAGGCGGCGGTGACGCCGGCCGGCGGCGCCATGCCCGCGCCAAAGCCGGCATTGGTGTTGGGGCCGGGAAAAGCCGGCCAGTGCGCGCCCGCGCCCGGCGCGGCGGCGGTGCCCACGCCGGGTTCAAAGGTGGGCGACACGGCGAACATCAGCGCGCCGGCGCCGGCCCCCATCATGCGCCCCGCCGTCTGAGACGCCGCGGCCAACATGTCCGGGCCGTCCACCAGGTAATCCACGGTTACGCCGTCCCTGACCTGGGGCTGCAGGTCCGCCGGTATTTTCTGGTCGTCCGCGGGGATGCCGTTGACCGCGGAGGCGGTGCGGTTGCCGCGCAAATGCCAATCCAGGTCCACGGCGAAGGCGCGGACAAACTGGCGCGCCAGCGTCACCCCCGCCGGCAGATTGGGCACGGTGAGCGGTCCGGCCGACATGGTGCCGCCGCCGGCCCAGCCCAGGCGCAGCCTGGCCGCCGCGCCGGCTCCCGCGCCAGCCAGTTGCTGGCCGGCGCTCATGGCCACCAGCCCTGCCGCGCCCAGCGCCGTGGACGAGCCGCCGCCGGACGCCTGCCTTTCCACGCCGGGGCCACCGCCCACCGCTGAAAACGCGCGCCCGTGCAACGTGGCCACCTGGGCGAGCACGCCGCCGGCCAAGCCGGCAATGCTGCGCACCCCGCCCGCCGCCGCGGGCGAGACCGCGCCGGCGCTGATATCCAGCGCGGGAAACGCCGTTTGCAGATCGTCCAACATGGCGGCCACCGCGACGGGGTCGACGATGAGTCCGCGCGCATCGTGAAAACTCAGCGCCGCGCCCGCGGCCCCGGCCGGCAGGTCATCGCCCGGATCGTAGCTGTGCGGCGAGACGTTGTCCGTCAGGCCGCGGACAATCAGGGTATGCGGCACGGCGCGCACCTGGGGCTGCCCGGGCGCGGCGTAACGGCCGGCGGCCAGCGTCTCCAGCCGCGCCGCCGCCTGCGGGTGCAGGCGCAGCGCCGCGCCGGCCCCGCTCAGGGGCGCGCCGTCCGCCGCGCGGAACGCGGCCAGGCTGTCCAGGTATTCAAGAATGCCGCGCCACGGCGCCTTGGGCGCGCCGGCAAAGGCGAGCGTGAGCGCCGCGCCGTCAAACGCGGGGTTGGCCCCGCCCCAGCGGGGCCCCAGCCGCAGCGCGGTCAGCCCCAGCGCGTCCAGTCCGTGGTCCTTGAGCGCCTGCGCGGCGCCCGCCGGCGTCAACGTGAAAACCGTCACCATGGCGCGCTCCTTATCCGTGGGCCCGTTGTTCGACCGTGCGGCCGTCGGGCGTGATGATGCGAACCAAGACGCCGCGCAAGGCCAGCGCCGAGACGATGGCGAAATGGTCGTGCGCCGGCGCGGCCTGCCGCGCCACGGCCGGCCCCGACACGCCTAGGACGGGCCTGCCGGACACGGTGGGCACCGAGCCCAGCTCCGCTTCGAACACATAGACCCCGTTGATCAGCTTGAACTGGGACGGCGCGGGACGCGGGCCGATGATGATGGGCGGGATTCCTATGCCGCCTATGCCGCCCAGCCCGGGCGGCAGCCGCGGCGAGAGGGGCGGAATGGTCGGCAAGGGCCGGATGGGCGGTATCGGCGTAATGGGCGGAACCGACGGTTCGGGCGTCAGTTCTATGCGCAGACGATAGACCCCGCCCGCATCGCTGTCCGGCGCGTTGCTGCTAAAGGTGTAGGCCTTGCCGGACGGCGACAGGGCCGCGCCGACGATGGGCGACAACAGCGGCAGCGGGACGATGGAGCCGGACGGGATGGCCAGCGTGCGCTCGCTCGCGCGTCCCAGCGGGTCCGTCATCCGCACCGTCACCGACACCGCGTCGCCCATGGCGGCGCGGCGCACCAGCAGCCGGTATTGGGTGGGGCCGCCGTCTATGCGCCAGACGTCCGTGCCGGTGACGGGCGGCGCCAGGCTCAGTTTGTCCAGCGCCGTCTGCCGCCGCAACAGGGCCGCGCCGCCGGCCAGGACGGCTTCCACCGACAGCATGTGCGGCCCGGCCGGCGTGGCCGCCACCGGCGCGTTGGAGCTGAACTGCAGCAGCACCGCGGCCGGATCGCCGCCGGGCCAGCTCATCGTCAGCGGGGACAGGTCCGGCGGCCCGGCCGGCGGGATCAGCACCGACACCGCGGGCGACGGCCGCGAACGCCCCTTGAGCACGCCGCGCAGCGCGTCGTCGTCGCTCCAGGCCACGGCGCGATACCAGACATTGCGCCATGAGCCGCTGGGGCGGTCTTCGCCGGCCAGGCGGGCGATCCAGTCGCCGCCGCCGTCCGGCGCGCTCACCGTCCAGCCGCCGCCGCTGGCCATGACGCTGGCGATTGGCGGGCCCATGCTGTCCAGCGCGCGCGCCGCGTCGTCCACGCGCACGCGGTACAGGTCTATGCGCTTGGGCCGCGCGCCGGCGCCGCCGCGCGTGCCCACCCGGATGCGCGCCCGGTAGTCCGGCGCGGCGGGCGGTTTGTCGAACACCATCTGCACTTCTATCGTTGGCGGCGCGGGCTCGGCCACGCGCGGCGCGGCGTAGGCGATGAGCGCCTGATCCGCGTTCGGCCCGCTGGGCCAGGCCGCTTCGTGGCCGCCCGCCATCATGGGCAGCACGGTGTAGACGTGGATGTCGCGCGAGCCGCGCGGCATCGTCACGTCGGCGGCGGTGACGGTGATCAGTTCGGCGTTGCGGCGGATGAAGTCCCGGCGGATGGGGTTGGCCTTGAACGCCTGCTTGATCGTGCTCAGCCGCTGGCTGAGCGTGCGTTCCGGCGTTGGTTCCGGCTGCCCGGGGTGGCTGCTCAAGATGCGGGTTTCGGTGCTTTCGTACACCGCGTAGCCCACGGCGCCGGCCACGGCCGCCCAGCTCAGGTGCGCGTGGCATTCGCCGGCGGCGTCCGGCAGGCTGGCGAGCTGGACGATGTCCACGACGGTGGGCCGCGCGCGCGGATCGGAGGCGTAAGCCAGGCGCGGCGTAGGCGGCCAGGGGCCGCTGCGGTGCGGCGCGATGGCCTCCACCGCGCGCGCCTCCAGCACCAGGCCGATATGCGGCGCGGCGCCGAAGTCCAGCGAGAAGCCGGGAATCGTCAGCCGGTAACGCCGGCTGCTGCCCTGCGCGGCGTGGCCGGGCGTCACCACCGCCGCGCCTTCCGCGTCCAGCGCGTCCACCGTGCCGCCGGCCAGCGCGGGCGCGTCGCCGGCGAAAGTCAGCTGCATGGCCGCCGCCGCGCCGCCCAGCGATTTTTGCAGCCCCGCCGGCGCGGGCGCGACCGGCGGAGCGCTGCTGCGCGTGGCCGCGGCGAACAGGCGGCCGCGCAGATCGATGCGCGACGGGGTGCGCACGCGCCAGTCCACCGATATCTCGCACACCAGGGACGCCGCGCAGACGCTGCCGCTGCCCGGGTCCGTCGCGCGCAGATCGGCGGACAGGAACTGCACCGGCGAGAGGTCCGGCTGGCCCACGGTGATGGCCGCCGCCGCCCAGGGGCTCCAGATGCCGAAAATATTCTGGGTGGCCGCCGCATACGTCATGGCCACGCTGCCCGGATCATTGGGGACGGCGAGCGCGCCGTCGGTGGCGCTCTGGCGCGTCGGCTCCGGGTCGCGGTCGTTGCGCGCGCTGCCGATGGGGCGATGGCCGCCGGCCTGAGCGTGCTTTTGCAGCAGCGCCTCGGCCGCGCCGGGCGCGCCGTTGCGGCGCCGCGCCGCGGCGTAGCTGGCCACCGCGCTCAGCTGGTTCAAGGGAAAGCGCTCCCAGCTCGCCCGGATCGACGCCAGCCAGTCCCGGTCCGCCTGAGACGGCCGCAGATTGGCCTGGAAGTCCACCGCGAAATCCGCCGGCGTGGGCGCGGGCAAGGCCAGGCCCGGACGCGGCACCAGCGCGGCGAACTCCACCGGCCCCGACGCCCCGTCCAGCCCCTTGTCCCACAGGCCGGTGATCAGCCAGTCCCAATCGCTGCGGCTGGCGTCGCCGAACAGCTGGCTGCTGGCGAAGTTGATGGGCGGAATGTCCTCGTCCGCGTAGCCGGTGCCGTAGCCCAGCGTCACGGCCAGCAGCGGATCGGTCGACGCCGCCATCGCCAACAGCCCCACCGGCGACAGATCGGCCTTGCCCGGGTCCGTGGCGGGCATGGTTTCGCCGGCCGGGTTCTGCGGCGGATCGATGGTGAAGGTGAAGCGTTTGGCCGCCTGCTGATTGGGCGGCAGCGAGGCCACGTCATGCAGCATGGGCAGCAGTTCGATGGCGCTCTCGTCCACCAGCTTGGCCGGGTCCGGCAATTGCCACATCGGCGCCGGCGCGGCGTCCGGAAACGCCGGCCACCAGCCCAGCGGATTGACGCCGCGCTGGTAGCGGTCCACCGCCGCGTCCGGCGCCGGCATTTCCGCGCCCACCCTGCCCTGTTTGACGCCGTGGCGCTGGCCCAGCCCCGCCCAGTCCGCCTCCGCCACCGGCAGCCCCACCGTTTCCACCAGCTGCCAGCCTTCCACTTTTTCCAGTTCGTCGGCGTTGAGCCCGGTGGGCGCGTCGTAGCTGGAGACGTTGACCAGCATCAGCCCGGTGATCAGCGGCGCCTGAAACTCCAGGGTGTCGCTGCCGCCCGCGGCCAGGGTGCGGGACTGCACGGCCACGATGGCCTCCAGCACCGGCGGCCCGGCCAGCACGGCCACGCTGAGCATGCCGCCGGCGCTGGAATGCACGGTCAGCCGCGCCGAAGCCAGCGGCGCGTCGAACTGAATGATGCGGAACAGCGGCGGCAAGGCCAGTTCTTCATAGCCCACCGGATGCGGCTGGCCCAGCGGCGTGGCCGGACGGCGCCAAACCTTGAAGGGCTCGCTGGGCAGCCCGGCCGCGGGGCTGGTCTGCCAGCGCAGCAGCAGCGCGCGCCGTTTGGGCGGCACCATGGTCGCCGCGCCGATATTGGGGTTGACTCCGCCGCGCTGGCGCAGGAGGGCGGTGAAATCCACCAGGGCGCCTTGCGCGTTCAGGATCGCGGGGTCGTAGATACGGGTCGCCATCTCGGGGCTCCTCAGAACTCTTCCCACGGCGCATGCGCCAGCGGTTCGTCGACGATCACAAAATCGGTGGGCGCGGCGCCCGCGCCATCGAGATAAGCCGCCTTGAAGACCTTGCGCTCCAGCGCCAGGCGCAGCCGCTGACCGCGCGCGCCCGCGCCCAGGCGGATCAGCGCGCGTTGATTGCCCGGCGCCCACAGCGTCTGGCTCACGCCGGCCGCATTGCCGGCCGCCGGGGTCAGATCCAGCCAGACTTGCTCGGTCATCTGCCAGCGTTTGCTGGGCGGCGTGTCGCCGCTGGGTTCCTCGCTGGGCAGCGGACGGGTGCGGCGCATGGGTTCGGGGGCGTCTATCATCACCGCCACCGGCTGCGGCGTGGCCGCGGGGTTGGCCTGTTCCCAGAACACGACGACGCGCGGGTCCTTGGGCACCGGCATCGGCTCCAGCCCGGCGGCCATCATCGCCTGATCCAGCTCCGGCCCCTGCGGGTCCCGGCTGGCGAAGGCGGCGGTGGCGAAAATGCCCTGCATGGCCCCCGTCGGCGCGTAACGGTGCTCGGTCAGCACGCCCTGGAAGGCGGTGGCGAACGCGTCGAAGGTGCCGAAGGCGCCGGTTGAGAAATGCCGCCGCAGCACGCGCTCGCCCACGGCGTTCTTGGGCGCGCCTATGGGCACGGCTTCGATGTCCAGCACGTAGTCGGTGTAGGGATCGAGCGGGATCGGGAGGGTCAGCTCGCTGTGGCGCGAGCGGTCGACATCGACCGGGATGCACGGCCCGAACTCGGCCAGCTTGTCCACCAGCGCGCCTTCGAACGGCGACATCACGCTCGCCTTCACATCGCCCAGCTTGGGCTGAATGCCGGCGCCGCCCCCGGCGGGATGGACGATGGGCACAGGATGCTCGATGCCCGGCACGTTCACCTGGGCGAACGAGGCGGCCTTCAGGCGCACGCGCAATTCCTTGCCGTAGGCCCCCCACAATTTGTCCACATCGTTGGTCCCGAACACCAGGCGCACGTGCTCCTCGCCAAAATAATGCGCTTCCCCGGCGGCCGGCAGCGTGCACAGCATCCACGGTTCCAGCGATTTGGGGCTGTTGGCGTCGGTGCGGAACCAGAAGTCCTGCGTCTGCGCGCCGCCGTCGGTTTCGTTGCCGGCTTTGTCGCGGGCACGGATATGGACCGTGGTGCGAAGGTGGTACAGCTCGTCCGGCGCCAGCAAGGCCACGTCGCCGCTGGCGGCGCCCAGCAATTGCTCCAGCACGCCGCGGTTGCGCTGGGTCTGGCGTTGATCCCAGTCTTCGCGTGCGGCCTCGGCCCAGCGGGTGAACTCCAGCGCGGCCACATAGTACGGCCGCCCGCTCACCTCGCGCTTCTTGGCCGCGGCCGGGTCCTTCGCGTGCGGCACGCCGATCTCGATGCGGTCCAGCTTCTCCGCCTTGTCCAGGTGGATCAGATACGGCACATAGCCCTGCGCCTGCATCAGCTGGGATTGCAGCACTACGTGGGACACCGGGTCCACCCACGGCCCGTTGGCGTCCGTCCAGCGCGGCGGCAGGCCGAGCAGGCCAAGCGCGTCGGCGTTGCTCACCACGCGGCGGCCGATCTCGGCGCCGTTCACGTCCAGCAGACGCAGCACCAGGCCGCGCGCCGGCGTGGGGTTGGGCGGCAGTTCGCGCCGGGCCAGCAGCAGGATGCGGCCGTCGACGATGGCGCCGCAGCTCACCACGATCACATCGTCCAGCGGGCCTTGCTTGAAGCCGGCCTGCTCCAGTTGCGCGGCCACCTCGCCCGCGCGGCGCTTGTCGCCGAACACCACCGGCAGGCCGATGTCGTACAGCGGAGACGCCAGCAGACGGCTGTCGCAGCGGCGCGGCGGCACGGTGGCGGCGCCCGGCGCGGCGGCAGGCGGCGCCAGCGTGGCCAGACCGGCGCTGATCTGCGTCAGCGCCGCGCGGTTGATGACGGTGCTGCTTGCCAGCTGGCGCACGGTGTCGGCAAACGCGACCGGGGCGACGTCGATGCGGTCGGTCCGGCGCAGCGCGATGGACGGCGCGGTGGCGGCTTCCAGCACCGCGCGCCCAACGGCGAGACGGCTGGCGAAACCCGACAGATTGAGCGGCGCGGCGGCGCCCGCGGGCACGGTGGAGGACGGCAGTCCGGGCTTCTGGCGGCACGGCACTTGCGTGCCCGCGATGACGGCCGGCACGATGCCGCGCTGGCGGTCCAGCTGGCGCTGGCCAGTGCGCCAGCGTTCGCTCACCTCCAGCTCCAGGTCCGGCGCTTCCGAGCGCTTGGTCTTGTCCGGGTCCGGCCAGGCGATGCCGTCCACCTGCCAGCCGGTTTCCGACGGGCCGCTGGGTTCGTGCTCGAAGGTCCAGAGCACGGCGGCGGCGGGCGCGGCGTCGTGGCAGACGGTGCCCCAGCGTTCGGTGATGTTTTCTTCCAGGAACTGGCTGCGCTCCAGCGCCTTGGGCGTGGGATTGGGCACCCAGTTCAGCAGGGACAGATTGGCGACGAGATTGCCTTCGGTGGGGTCGTTCAGCGTCCACCAGGTCGACGGCGTCGGCCCCGGGCCGACCGCGACGCCGCCGTCGGCGCGCGTCAGCTCCACGGCGGTCACGTCGTAGCGGTAGGCGTAGTCGCCGCGCTTGACGAAGCCGTCGGCCGGCGCGCCGGGCGATCCGCCCGGCGTCTGGCCCAGAATCGTCAGCGCGTCGTCCACCGGGGTGGCCGACATCGTGATCACCGGAATGGCGTCTATGGGCACCACCGGCAAGGCCGGATTGTTGGCGGCCGGCTGCGCCGCGCCGCGCAGCGCGTCGCCGATTTTCGAATCAATGCCGCGGTCCACCCCGGTGCCCACCACCAGCGCGGGCGAACGGCTGACCAGGCTCACCGCCCGGACCAGCTCCGGCGCGGCCGGGATGATGGGGTTTTGCTCGCCGATGTGGAAATCGACGCAGCCCTTGATGCTGAAGAAGAACAGATCGATCTCGCCGCAGATCTCGCCGTCTATCCGCGAGATCTGCGAGCCGTCGGACTTGGTGCCGATCTGCACTGTCAAATCCGCCGACGCGCTGATGCTGATGATGAACAGGTGCAAGTCCCCGCGGACATAGAGCAGGCCGCCCACGTAGAACGGGTCGAAGCCGAGCACCGCGTTGAAACCGGCGGTGGCGCGCAGATAAAGGTTGATCGAGGTGTTGCCCCAGGTGATGGACACCTCCAGGCCCACGGCCAAGCCCACGCCCGAGACCGCCGACAAGCCCTTGTACGCCGGGATGCCGTGCCCGGACACCATCACATAGCCCTGGCCGTCGAACACCTTGAGGATGTTGGCGTGGATGGGGCCCGGCAGCGGACGGTTCATGCTGTCGCTGCCCGGGAAGGTGCCCAGGTAGACGTGCCAGTCGCCGCCGTGATTGAGGTTGAAATACGCCTCGATCGGGATGGTGATCTGCACGATGGGGGTGATCTTGAAATCGATGGACAGCCCGATGGTCAGCGTGCCGCGGCCGAAGTCGAGATCGATCACGCACAGGAAGGTGCCTTCGGCGGTTTTGTCCTTGAGGTCCGGCAGCTTGGCCAGCAGATTGGCCTTGACCACCAGCAGCAGGCGCGGCCCCGGCAGTTCCAGCAGGACCATCCCCTTGACGTTGAAGATGATGCCGCCTTCCATCGTGCCCAGGATGGCGCCCACGCCGAAGGCCCAATGGTCTATCTGCGGCTTCCACGCCTGAAGGTTGGTCGGATTGCCCTGGGCCCGGTCCTTCAGCCAGGTGAGCGCGGGCGTCAGCGAGGTGATGCCGTCCTCGTTGCGGGCGTAGTGCATGGCGAACAGGCCGAGGAAGCCGTAAATGCCGAAGCCAGACTGCGCCAGCGGTATCGCCACCGGCAGCTCCAGTTCCAGCGAGATCGCCACCGCCGTGGCCGGCCCGCCCAGGGCCGCCGGGATGTCGGACACCGCGATGCCCGCCGCCAGCCGCAGCTTGATGGGCACCAGCGATACGTCGATCTGCCCCTTGATCTCGAACGGGTTGGCGTTGATCTCCATATAGCCGCGCCCTTCTATGGTGCCCGGCACTTTCAGGCTGGCGGCGAAGGCGGTCAACTCCGGCGGACCCGCCGGGTCCACGGGAATGCGCACCCGCGCGCGTTCTATGGTGATCACGCCCAGGTTGACCGCGAAACCGAGATCCACTTCGAAGGTCAGCGGATTGGTCCGCGCGATGCGCGCGCCCAACACCTGGATGATCTGGCCCAGCGGGTCCGGCACGCGCACCGCGCCCGGCCCCGACAGGTCGATGGAATAGCCCTTGGACGAATCGAACATCGGCCGCAGCTGGAAGCGGTTGGCCGAGCCCGGCGGATAGCCCATCTGCAGGCCTATCGCCTTGTAGCGCACCGCCAGCGGCTTGTTGCGCGGAATCTCCAGCAGCTGGAAGCCGCCGATGGAGACATTGGCCGACACCGCCGTTTCCACGTCGAACAGCAGCGTGGAAACCCACTGCCCCGCTCGCGTCGTCACATGCAACTCGCCGCCGTACAGCACCACGCGCTCCACATTGAACAGACCCAGCTCCGCCAGCGTGATGGGCAGCGCGAGCGCGGCCCCGGTCAGCACCAGGGCGCCGACGTCGCCGTCGGCCGGATTGGCGGGCGCGGTGGCGGCCAGCAGCGGCGTGAACACCGTGGTCATGCCCAGCACGTTGCGGCCGGTGCTGGGGGCTTGCAGCGGCTGGCCGGCCAGCTGCCCCGTCATCACCAGGCCGTCGCGGTCGTTGGGATCGGCGCCCAGGTAAAGCTTGACCTCGTCGGTCTGGCTGGCCGGATCGCGCTGGTAGAGGATCTGGTAATTGACGATGCCGTCCGACGGGTTCTGGCTGCCCAGGCCCTGGAAGGTGGGGATGTCGCCCTGGGCGACGCCGCCGTTGCGCAGCCGCTGTTCGGCCGCGGTTTCAAAGTCGATCGACCCGCTCAATTCAATGGCGACGAACTGATCGCGCACGATGCGCACCTTGAGCGCGGCGGAGCGGAACCAGTCCGGCGGCGGCGGCGTGGCGGGCGCGGGATCCCGCGTGGGGATGGTGGGCGGCGGCGGCGGCGGGGCCGCCGGCCGCGTGGCGTCGCCCTGGGTGACGGTGCCCGGCAAGGCGATGGGCCCGAAGCCGCCGATGCTCGCCTTCCACCACAGATTGCGCGCGCCGGAATGCGTCTGCCAGTCCGCGGTCCAGGCCGGCGGCGGCTCCGCCGCGCCGATGTCGGGCGGGTCCAGCGTCAGCGTAAAGCTGGGGATGCGCAGATTGGCGTCCGGATTGGCCTCCTCCGCGCTCAGGATCTGCTGCAGCGCCCGCGCGCGGCGGCGCGAGAGCAGGTAGTTGTACTTGGCCTTGGCCACATTGCCTTCGAAGCTGGCCACGCCGGTCAGCGTCAGCGCGGCGGCGGAAATGCGTTTGAGCGCCGCGCGGTACTGCTGCATGAACGGCGTCGCCGGCGGCGTCCAGACGGCGCTGCCGCTCGGGTCCACCGCCGGCGAGCTGTTGGTGTTGTCGGGGATCAGCGCGTAGTCGGCCGGATCGCTGTCATTGGGGTGATCGAAGCGGTAGTAGCAGGTGATGCCGGTCACGGAGCCGCTGCTCAGCTCCGCGCGTATCGCCCGGGTTTGCCCGGCGGACACCGGGATCGTCACCGTGGCGCCGGGGCTCTGCGCCGCGCCGTCCACGGTCCAGGCCGTGGCCGGATTGGCCGGGTTGAGGCTGACGGTGACGGAGCTCGCGTCCTGACGGACGAGCAGCAGCTCGGGCGTGGTCTGCGGCTGCCCTTCCAGCGTGATGGAGGTGGTGCGCACCGTGGCCGGCTGGCCGGGCGCGGCGCCGGGCGCGGGCAGGCTCTGCGCGGCCTGCTCCCGCCGCGCGGTGATGGTGAGGGTGGCGCTTTTCTGCGGATTGGACGCGTCGGTGGCGGTGACGCCTATGCTCATGTCGGCGGCGCCGGACAGATCGATGTCGTGCACCAGGCCGTTATGCGCGCCGCCGCCGAAGCTCGCCTGCCCGACATAGGGCGCGCGGCCCCCCGTGATGTCGATCACCATGCGCGTGTGCGCGGGCAAGGACGCCTCGGCGGTGTGCTCGCCGGTGCGGCGGATGCCGATGGCGGCGCCGTCCGGCGTGAAAAAGCGCGCCGACACATTGAGCTGGCCTGCGCCCTGATTGATCACCATCAGCTCGAAATCGCCGGTCACGCCGCTGGATTGGCCGAAGCCGATCAGGAAGTTGCGCACCCCGGCGTCCACGGCGAAGTCCTGCATGCCGTTGGGGGCCACGAACAGGCGGATCTCCGGCAGATAAAGCCCGGTCCAGCTCTCGTCGAAGCCAAACTGGTCCAGCACCTCCGGCGGCGTGTAGCCGTCGGCCAGGTCCAGCGTGGCGGAGCGGAATCCGAAGCCCACCACCTGCCCGTCGCCGACAAAGGCATAGGGCGGCGTCATCGTGATCAGCTGCGCGGCGCCGATGTCGCCGGGATCGTCTATGCCGGTGACGCCCAGCGAGGCGATGGACACGTTCAGCGCCGCGGCGGCGTCGCTGCCTTGCGACAGACGCAGCTTGATCTTGGGCAGGGTGAAGAAGACGTCGCTGCGCGAGGCGTCCGGCACCAGCAGGCCGTCGCTCTCCATCTTGGCCGGCTTGAGGAAGGGAGGCCGCAGCACGATGCCGGCCAGCACCAGGTCCAGCGTGAAGCCGGTGCCGGGATAATCCGAGGGCGGCGCGTCGCCGGGAATCGGGTCCCAGGCGTTGAGCACGGCGCGCACCGGCGCGAAACCCGCGTCGCCGCCGGGAATGCCGCCCACGCCGTTGGCGATGATGGCGCCCGCCGCGCGCGGCACCGACAGGGCGAACTCGACATGGGTGTCGGTGATGTCGAACCAGGGGTCGCGCCGGCCGGGCTGGCTGCGCGGGTGCCCTTCGGTATTGGACGCCTCTGCGCGCAGCGTGCCGCTGGACGGATCGAAGCTGATCTCGACATCGCCGGAGAAGCGCGCCACGCCGCGGATGACCGTGCCTTCCACGCCAAACGCCGTCTCGAAACTCTCGACATACAGGACGGACAGCACGGCATGCCAATCCGTGTTCTCGCCCTTGAGCAGATAGGGGCGGAACAAATCCACGAGCGCAAGTTCGGTAACCATCAGAGCTCCCTTTCTTGAAAAGGAGTCAACGCGTCGGCGGGGCGCTAGAGACTGATCAGGAAAGCATAGGCCACTGTCAGCGGATATTCCATTAAGTTTGTAAATTCAATAGGATATGGTTTATGGAAAGCCTTTTGGCTGATTGAATGCATCAACAAACCCGGCGGTAATTGACGGCTTCCGCCCGCCTGCGGGCCATCGAACGGCCCGCCCCTTCACCGCGGCATGAGCGCCTGGGCACATGCGCAGCGTACCTGCCGATGCGGCTGGGGGCACGCGATTGCTCCCGCCCTCCTTCCACCACAGGCCGGCAGATAGGGCGCATGAGCGCTACGACAGACGCCGTTCGCCCAAGCCCGCCGACGCGGCCGCCATTGTCTATACCTGAGAGGAGTCCCGGCGCTTAAGTTGGCATAGCGTAAAGAAACCATTGAAAATGGGGAGTCCATGCTCAGTTCGTTTTTCATTGACGCTTACCAGTCCTATTTATTTCTACCGACCCAATACAATCTGTGGCTGGTGGCGCTGTCCTTGCTGGTCGCCGTTTTCACCTCTTGTCTGGCGCTGCAGATCGCCGGCCTGGCCCGCGAGGCCAGCGATCGCTGGCTGCGCCGGGTCGCCCTCGCCACCGGTTCTTGCGCCATGGGCGGCGGCATCTGGGCCATGCACTTTGTCGGCATGCTGGCTTTCAGCGTTTGCAGCACGGTCCAATACGCGCTGCTGCCCACTCTCTTGTCCATGCTTCCCGCCGTCGCCGCCTCGCTGATTGCCTTGCACTTGCTGTCTCAGCCCAAGATCGACGGCAGGCAGTTGCTGATCAGCGGAGTGCTGGTGGGGAGCGGCATCGGCACCATGCATTATTCCGGCATGGCGGCCATGCGGATGACGCCGCTGCTGCGTTACGACCCGCTGTGGTTCTCCGTTTCCATCCTGCTCGCCGTTTTGCTGAGCACCTTGTCGCTGTGGATACGCTTTGGCCTGGACAATAAAAAAATCGGCAAGGGATGGATGACGCTGCTCAGCGGCGCGGTAATGGGGGTGGCCATTGCCGGCATGCATTATTTCGGCATGGAAGCCGCCCGCTTCATCGGCACGCCGGACCCGGCGTTCCGCAACGCCTTGGACAACAACGCCGGCCTGGCCGTCGCCATCGCCATCACGGTGCTCCTGCTCGGCAATATGGTCTTCGTCGGCAATGTGTTGCTGCGTTACCGCCCCTTGTACCTCAGAACGCAAAGCAATGAATTGAAACTGCAAGCCACCTTCAACACCTCGCTGGACGGCATCATCACTATTGATGAAAAAGGCCGCATCTTGACGGCCAACCCGGCGGTGGAGCGCTTGTTTGGCTGGAAGGTCGACGAGTTGCTGGGCAAGAACATCAAGCTATTGATGCCGGAGCCGCATCACTCCGAGCATGACCGTTTCCTCTCCGACTACAAGCAGACTCAGATTGCGAAGCTGATCGGCAGGGAGCGCGAGGAGATGGCGCTCAGAAAAGACGGCGTCCAGTTTCCCATCCGGCTATCGATAGGCAAGGTGTTGCTGCCCGATCAGGTGATCTATGTCGGTTTCATCGGCGACATCAGCGAACGCTACCGCATCCAGCAAGAGCTGGAGGACCGTGAAAAGCAGTTCCGCACGCTGATAGACAACATTCCCGGCGTCGCCTTTCGCAGCCACTGCCGGGAACCCTGGAAGACCATCTTCATCAGCGAGGACATCGAGAAGCTCTGCGGCTGGCCGGCCAAATCCTTTCTGGACGGCCGCATTCAGCTGCTGGACATCATCCATCCGGAGGACCGGGACAGGGTGCGCGAAACCATCCGTACCGCCCTGGAGCAGCGGCAGCTCTATGTTCTCGAATATCGTCTGCTATGCCTGAACGAGGAGGAGCGCTGGGTGCTGGAGAGCGCTCGCGGCGTCTACGACGACGCCGGCGCGCCGCTGTTGATTGACGGGGTGATTCTGGATATTTCGGAGAAAAAGGCGGCGGAGTTCGCCTTGATCGAGGCCAAGAATCGCGCGCTGTCGGCGGTCAAATCCAAAAGCGCTTTCCTGGCCAATATGAGCCATGAGATCAGGACGCCGATGAACGCCATCATCGGCTACACCGATTTGCTGCAAGACACCGAGCTGGACGCTCAGCAAAAAAGCATGCTGAAAACCGTCAACCACTCCGCCAAAAGCTTGCTGGGCCTGCTCAACGATGTCCTCGACACCGCGAAGCTCGAACAAAACGCCCTGGAGCTGGAGGAAGCGCCCTTTTCATTGCGCGAGGTGGCGGAACACGTGATCGACATCCTGCGGCTGAGCGCCAGCAAAAAAGGCATCAGCTTGCAGCTGAAATACCCGGCCATTATCCAGCAGGCCTTTATCGGCGACGCTTTCCGGGTGCGGCAAATCTTGATGAACCTGGTTGGCAACGCCATCAAATTCACCGCTCAGGGCGGGGTTTGGCTGACGGTGCTGTCCGCGGGAGAAAACGTGGTCATCCTGATCCGCGACAGCGGCATCGGCATGAGCAAGGACACCCTGGCCAAATTGTTCGAACCCTTTTCCCAGGCGGACGCCTCCACCACCCGCCGCTTTGGCGGCACCGGCCTGGGCACCACCATCGCCTTGCAGCTGGCCCAGAAAATGGGCGGGCGGATCGAGGTGCAAAGCACCCCGGACAAAGGCTCCATCTTTCAGGTTTACCTCCCCTTGCGCCCGGCGCCGCCGGACGCCCTGTCCTGCCTGGAGCCGGCGGCGACGGAGCTCATGCCCAAGCCGCCGTCCCCCCTGAACATCCTGGTGGCCGATGACGATGCGATCAATCTGGACATCGTCACCATCCTGCTCAAAAAATACGGGCACCGCATCTATACCGCGTCCAATGGCAAAGAGGTCATCAACGCGTGGCAACACCACGACATCGACCTCATCTTGATGGACATTCAGATGCCGGTGATGGACGGCATCACCGCCTGCAAGTTCATCCGTCAGGTGGACCCCGACAGCGACAAGCGCGCCACGCCCATTATCGCCTTGACCGCCGGAGCGTTTCAGGAAGACCGCGAGGCGGCCATGGCCGCCGGCATGGACGGCTTCATGACCAAGCCCATAGACGTCATCCGGCTGCAAGATGAAATCGAACGCGTGATGAAGCGCATGGCCGGCTAGCCACCGGCGCTCCCGGCCGAGGGCGGCGGCGGGGCCGCCGCGCGCCGTGGCAGCTTGCGCGATGAGCGCCGCATCGAACCCCTCGCGCCGTACGCGCATTCCGCCCCCTCCGCGTTTTTCTCCCTGCCCCGCTCCGCCTCGCCATAGTCCATTTATTGCGATAAAACCATATTTATTTAATGACATGTTCATTTTGTATTGATATGCTGTTCAGATATTTCTGCGCATTGACGCAGACAAATCTCATGAGACAGCCACAGGGAGAAGTGTCATGGCGAACCCGTTCGACAATAAGGAAGGCGTTTTTTTCGCCCTGGTCAACGATGAGGGCCAGTACTCGCTCTGGCCCGAGTTCGCTCCGGTTCCGGAGGGTTGGCAAGCCTGTTTCGGCCCCTCCGACCGCCAGTCCTGTCTGGACCACATCGAACAAAACTGGATAGACATGCGGCCCGCCAGTCTGGCCCGCGCTCAGGACGCCTTGCTCTCCACCGGCTGATTCCCGCCCCGGCTCAAGGGGGCCATGCCGGGACGCGCCCGCTTTCAGGACAAAGCGCGGCGCCGCTCTCGCCATCTCGCGGCGGCGCGTTCCCCGCGCCTCCTACCCGCCATCCCGCTCCACACCGAAAAAAACGCCGCCCGGCCGCGCATGCGCGGAAGGTTGCGGCCTCACGCCCTGTTCCGCAAGCCATTCAAGGTGCGATATGAACGACAACGCCGTTTTCCCCTCCCGCAATCCGCACGCCGCGGCCGCCCCGGCTGAAACCTTCGCCGCCCTGTTCGCCCGAAGCGCGGCGGACCATCCCGACGCCATCGCGCTGCGACACGGCGCGCGCGCGCTCAGCTACCGCGAGCTGGACGATCAGGCCAACCGTCTGGCCCATTATCTGCGGGAACTGGGCATAGACCGCGAAACGCCGGTGGGGCTGTGCCTGGACCGCTCGCCCGAACAAATCATCGCCATGCTGGCCATTTTCAAGGCCGGCGGCGCTTATCTGCCGCTGGACCCCGATTACCCGCGGGAAAGGCTGGCCTATATTCTCAACGACGCCATGCCGGCCGCGCTGCTGACGCGGGCCGCGCTGACCGAACAACTGCCGGTCCACTGGGCGCGGGTGGTGGAACTGGACACCGAGCAGCCCACATGGCAGGCGCAGCCGGATCAGGCGCTTCCGCTTCACGATTTCCCGGACCAGCTGGCGTACCTGATCTACACCTCGGGCTCCACCGGCCAGCCCAAGGGCGTGGCGGTGACTCACCGCGGCATAGGCGCGCTGGCGCGCGCGCAGAGCCGCCGCTTCGGCATCGCCGCCGGCGCCCGCGTGCTGCAATTCGCGTCTTCCAGTTTCGACGCGGCCTTCTCCGAAGTCGCCATGACCTTGCTCTCCGGCGCCTGTCTGGTCACCGCGCCGGCGGCGGAATTGACGCCGGGCGCGGCGCTGGCGGACTTGCTCGCCCGCCAGAAAATCAGCCATCTGACCCTGCCTCCCAGCGCGCTGGCCCTCATGCCGGACGGCGGCATCCCGCAGGATTGCGGCCTGATCGTCGCCGGCGAGGCCTGCCCGGCGGCCCAGGTGCGGCGCTGGTCCGCCGGCCGGACCATGCTTAACGCCTACGGCCCCACCGAGGCCACCGTGTGCGCGACGATGAGCGGCCAGATGCGGGACGAGGCACCCGCCGACATCGGCGCGCCGCTGCCCGGCGTCCAGGCTTACGTGCTGGACGACGCCCTGCGGCCGCTGCCGCCGGGCGTCGAGGGCGAGCTGTATCTTGCCGGCGACGGGCTGGCCCGCGGCTATCTGGGCCGGCCGTCGCTGAGCGCCGAGCGCTTCGTCGCCAATCCCTTCGGCCCCGCCGGCAGCCGCTTGTACCGCAGCGGCGACCTGGCGCGGCTGCGCGCCGACGGCGCGCTGGACTACCTGGGACGGGCGGACGAACAGCTCAAGCTGCGCGGCTACCGCATCGAGCCCGGCGAGATCGAACACCTGCTGACCCAGCAAGCCGGCGTGAGCCAGGCCGTGGTCCGCCTGCGCGAAGACCTGCCCGGCATCAAGCAGTTGATCGCCTACGTCGTTTCCCGCGCCGGCCTGCAAGCCGACGGCGCGGCCTTGCGCGCGGCGCTGGCCGAGCAACTGCCGGATTACATGGTGCCGGCGGCGGTGGTGCCGCTGGAGCGCCTGCCGCTGACCCCCAACGGCAAGGTGGACAAACAGGCGCTGCCCGCGCCGGATTTCGAAAACGCCGACGCCGGCGAGGCGCGGGACTGGCTGGAGAAAACGCTGGCCAAGCTGTACGCGGAAGTGCTGGGGCTGTCCAGGGTGGGCCTGGGCCAGGGTTTCTTCGACCTGGGCGGCGACAGCATCAGCGCCATTCTGCTGGTCAGCCGCGCCCGCGCCCACGGCCTGCAATTCAGCCCGCAGGACGTGTTCGACCACCCCTGCATCGAGCGTCTGGCGCTCCGGGTCCGCCCGGTGGACGCCGACGCGGCGGCGGGTGAATTGCCGCCGTCCAGCGCCGCGGACCTGGAAAGCATCCGCGCCCGCTATCCGGCGGTCAGCGCGGTGCTGCCGCTGTCGCCTCTGCAGCGGGGCCTGCTGTTCCACCTGCTGTACGACGAAGGTCAAAGCGACGTCTATCTGATACAGATGGGCTTCCAGCTGGACGGCCCGCTGGACGCGGACAAGCTGCGCGCTGCCGCCGAAGGCTTGCTGCAACGCCATCACCATCTGCGCGCCGCCTTCTCCGCGGACGGGCTGGAGCAGCCGGCGCAAATCGTGCTGGAGCGCGTGGAGACGCCCTGGCGCGAGCTGGACCTGTCCGCGCATCAGGCCGATGAACAGCAGCGCGCCCTGGAACGGCTGCGCGCGGACGACTACGCCGCCGGCGTGGACCCGGCGCGCGCGCCGCTGCTGCGCTTTACCTTGGTCAAGCTGGACGCGGAGCGCCACCAGCTGCTGTGGAGCTTCCACCACCTGCTGTTCGACGGCTGGTCGGTGCCGGTGCTGCTGCGCGAACTGTTCGCCCTCTACCGCGGCGACGCGCTGCCGCCCGCCATTCCCTACCGCGATTACCTGGCCTGGCTGCACACCCGCGACCGCGACGCCGCCAAGCGCCAATGGATCAAGCATCTGGCCGGGCTGGAGCAGCCGGCGCGCCTGGCGCCCAGCGCGTCCCAAAGCCGGCAGCTGCCGCGCAACCACAATGTGACGGCGGCCCCGGCGGTCTACGCCGCGCTGGAACGGCTGGCCCGCCGGCAAGGCCTCACCCTCAACACCTTGTTGCAAGCCGCCTGGGCCATTCTGCTCGCCCGCCTCTCCGCCTCAGACGACGTCGTTTTCGGCGTCACCGTCTCCGGACGCCCGCCGGAGCTCCCCGGCGTCGAGCGCATGGTCGGCCTGCTGATCAACACCGTCCCGCTGCGCCTGCGGCTGCAGCCCGAGGAAACCCTGACCGCCCTGCTGCAACGCTTGCAGGCCCAGCAGGCCGCGCTGATCGAGCATCAACACCTCAGCCTCGCCGAGATCCAGCAGGCGGCCGGCCTTGGCGATTTGTTCGACACCCTGCTGGTCTTTGAAAACTATCCGATCGCCGATGACGATCGCCGCGTGGACGACGCGCTGTCCATCGGCTATCTGGGCGGCCAGGGCGTGGACACCTCGCACTATCCGCTCAACCTGTGCGCCGTCCCCGGACCCGAGCTCGAGCTGCGCTTCGGCTACCGGCCCGACCTCTTCTCCGCCGACGCCGTCGACGGCATCGCCCGGCAGTTGCTGGAACTGCTGCGCCTGATCGCCGAACAGCCCGAGCTGCCGCTCGCCCGCATCCCGCCGGCCACGCCGGCCCAACAAGACGCGCTCGCCGCCTGGAACCGCACCGACGCCCCGCTACCCGCCGCCACCCTGACCCAGTTGCTGGAACGCCAGGCCGCGCTCAGCCCCGACGCCGAGGCGCTGCGCTTCGACGAGGCCGCCCTCAGCTACCGCCAGCTGCACCAACGCGCCAACCGCCTCGCCCGCCGCCTGCGCGCCGACGGCGTCGGCCCGGAAACCCTGGTCGCCGTCGCGCTGCCCCGCTCCATCGATCTGGTCGTGGCCCTGCTCGCCGTGCTCAAGGCCGGCGGCGCTTATCTGCCGCTCGATCTCGACTATCCGGCCGAACGCATCGCCTTCATGCTGGCCGACGCCCAGCCCGCCGTGGTCCTGTCCCGCTCCGAGCTGCTGGCCGGCCTGCCGGTCGAACGCGCACTGTGTCTGGACCAACTGGACCAGACTCTGTCCGATGCGCCGCTGGAGCTCCCCGGCGACGACAGGCATCCGGCCTACGTCATCTACACCTCAGGCTCCACCGGCCGCCCCAAGGGCGCCGTCAACAGCCACCGCGCCATCGTCAACCGCCTGTTGTGGATGCAGCACGCCTACCCGCTGGCCGACGACGACGTGGTGCTGCAAAAAACCCCGTCCAGCTTCGACGTCTCGGTCTGGGAGTTCTTCTGGCCGCTGATCGCCGGCGCCTCGCTGCTGCTGGCCCGGCCCGACGGCCATCGCGACCCCGTCTATCTGGCCGAGCTGATCCGCCGCCGCGGCGTCACCACCCTGCATTTCG
>NZ_JBMDIQ010000070.1:0-692 GCF_057808735.1 Chromobacterium sp. FG89
GCCTTGGTGGGCGAATCCGGCTCCGGCAAATCGGTGACCTCCATGGCCATCATGCGCCTGCTGTCGCCGCAGCACGCCAGCATCCACCCGGACAGCCAGATCCTGCTGCAAGGGCGGGATCTGCTCAAGGCCGGCGGCGCCGAGATGCGCGCGCTGCGCGGCAAAGACATCGCGATGATCTTCCAGGAGCCGATGAGTTCGCTGAACCCGGTGTTCAGCGTGGGCGAGCAGATCATGGAAGCCTTGATGCTGCACGCCAAGCTGGGCCGCCGCGCCGCGCGCCGGCGCGCGATCGAACTCTTGCGCGAAGTGGGCCTGCCGGAACCGGAAAGCAAGGTGGACAGCTACCCGCACCAGCTGTCCGGCGGCCAGCAGCAGCGGGTGATGATCGCGATGGCCATCGCCTGCGAACCCAAGCTGCTGATTGCCGACGAACCCACCACCGCGCTGGACGTGACCATCCAGAAGCAGATCCTGCAACTGATCGCGGACCTGCAGAAGAAACACGATATGGCGGTGCTGTTCATCACCCACGACCTGGGCGTGGTGGGCGAGTTCGCCGACGAAGTCATCGTCATGCGTCACGGCGAAATCCGCGAACAGGGCAGCGTGCAGCAAATCTTCGACGCGCCGCAGGACGCCTACACCAAGGCGCTGCTGGCCTGCCGCCCGCACCTGGACCGGCGGCCGCA
>NZ_JBMDIQ010000071.1:0-678 GCF_057808735.1 Chromobacterium sp. FG89
ACCATTCATAGCCGTAATAGCTGGTGGTGGTGGTGCCGCTGCTGCTCTGCGCGCTACTGGCCACGGTGCCGTCCGCCATCAGGGTGTAGGTGGTGGTGGCGCCGTCCCGGGTTTGCTGCAGCAGTTTGTGGTCGGCGTCGTAGCGGGACTGGGTCTGGCTGCTGACGCCGCCGTCGCCGTTCCAGCGGTATTGGTGGTATGCGGTGGCGCGTCCCAGCAGGTCGTTGTCGCGCTGGGAGGCCAGCTTGCCGTTGATGCGGGTGCTCTCCAGATAGCCGTCGGCGCTGTAGGTATAGGTCTCGGTGGTTCCATCAGAGGCGTTGATGGCCTGCACCCGTTCGCCGGCGGCGTTGTACAGGATGTCGACGCCGTCGCCGCCCAGGGGGCCGCGGCTGATCTGGCCGTCGATCTTGCTGCCCTTGGTGGTGACGAAGCGGTTCATGCTGTCGTAACGGTACCAGTAATCCTGGGTCCGCTTCTGGCCGTCGACGCCGTCGTGATAGACGCTGTGGACGTTAATGCGGTTGCCGACCGCGTCGTAGCGGTAGGTGATCAGGAATTTAGGATCCTTGATCTGGGTGACCCGGCCCAGCGCGTCGTACTGGATGTCCGCGTACTGATAGAACTCGCGGCTCTGGTTGTTGAGGCTGGTATAGCCTTCAAAGGTCTTATTGCCGT
>NZ_JBMDIQ010000072.1:0-668 GCF_057808735.1 Chromobacterium sp. FG89
CCCGTCTATCTGGCCGAGCTGATCCGCCGCCGCGGCGTCACCACCCTGCATTTCGTCCCGTCCATGCTGGACGCCTTCCTGCAGGAGCCCGCCAGCGCCGGCTGCGCCAGCCTGCGCCGCGTGCTGTGCAGCGGCGAAGCCTTGCCCGCGCCGCTGCTGGCCCGCGCCGCCCAGACGCTGCCCTGCCCGCTGCATAATCTCTACGGCCCCACCGAGGCCGCCGTCGACGTCACCGCCTGGACTTGCGATCCGGTGCGCGACAGCCGCTCGGTGCCCATCGGTCACCCAATCTGGAACACCCAGCTCTTCGTGCTCGACGCCATGCTGCGGCCCTTGCCGCCCGGCATTCCCGGCGAGCTGTACCTGGGCGGCGTCGGCCTGGCCCGCGGCTATCTGCGCCGTCCGGCGCTGACTGCCGAGCGCTTCGTCGCCCACCCCTTCGCCGCCGGCCAGCGGCTGTACCGCACCGGCGACCGCGTCGTCCGCCGCGAGGACGGCGCGCTGGACTATCTGGGCCGCCTAGACCATCAGGTCAAGCTGCGCGGACTGCGCATCGAGCTGGGCGAGATCGAAGCCGCGCTGCTGGACCAGCCCGGCGTCGCCCAGGCCGTGGTCCTGATCCGCGAGGACGCGCCCGGGCAGCGCCGGCTGGTCGCCTACGCGGTGCC
>NZ_JBMDIQ010000073.1:0-665 GCF_057808735.1 Chromobacterium sp. FG89
AGCGCGCAGAGCAGCAGCGGCACCACCACCACCAGCTATTACGGCTATGAATGGTGGGACGAAGCCAAGCAAAGCACCATCACCGCCCAGCCCTACAACAAGGACGCGCCGGGCTGGCAGAGCGGCTACTCCCATCTCAGCTACAACGTCAACGGCCATCTGGCCGAAGCGCGCGACGAAGTGGGCCAGCGCAGCCTCCGCTACGTCAACAACGCCCAGGGCCTGGTGCTCAAGCGCGAGGAAATCGCCAAGGGCAGCACCTACAAACGGCAGGATTACTACTTCCTGGACGGCAAGCAGATCGGCTCGGTGGGCAACGACGGCGCCAGCCGCGTCGACTACGCCCAGGCCTTGGCGCAAAGCCAGATCGGCAACCGCAAAGACCAGTACCGAGAAGGTCAGCCGGTGAACAGCGCCGACTTCGACCAGAACTACGAGCCGATCGGTCCGAGCTACCCGGGCCAGACGCCGGGCTTCGTCACGGTGAAGGCGGGGGACACCCTGCAAAGCTTGGCGGCGTCGCTGTGGGGCGACCAGGCGATGTGGTATCTGCTGGCGGACGTCAACAGCCTGAGCGGCAGCGAGCCCTTGGCGGCGGGCCAAGTGCTGAAAGTGCCGAACAAAGTGACGAATGTGCACAACAACAGCGGCACTTACCGGGTGTA
>NZ_JBMDIQ010000074.1:0-644 GCF_057808735.1 Chromobacterium sp. FG89
ATAGGCGTGGTCGGCGAGGAGATCCTTGCTGGGCGTGGGCATTTGCCAGTAATGCCGATAGGTGCGGCCGGGGCAGAGACGAACAAAGGGAAGCAGGGCTTCCTGCTGTTCCAGCGAGTGCAGTTTGTAGCGGCGGCGACGGGGGAAGTTTTGAGCGTGATGCATGGTGTTTCTCCTGCTGTGACACAAGATAAACCACCTGCCGGGTAAGGCTGAGGTATTAGGCAGGCGCGTGGCAGGATTGGCGTACCGGACACTGTTAACCCGGTGAGTGCATAGCACTCTCCCACCATGCGCCTGCCGAATGGCACGACCATGGAAAAGCAGCTTGCGCAGGGGTCTGCGCAAGCAAGTTAACAGTGATTACGGGACGCCAATCCCGTGTGCCGCTTGTTTTGGCGGCAACGTGGGGATTGTTGCCGAGGGGGCGGTTGGGGTCAAGGTAGGGTGGTTGGTTTGCTTGAGCGTGGCTTACTTGTTGAGTGATCTGGTTTTGAATCCGCTGCGCGGATGATGGTTTTCATTGCCGGGGCTGCCCGGCAGGCAGGAAGGGGAACAACTCGGCCAAATTCCCTATCACTGAGCGAATTCAAAGATTCGCACGTAGACACCCCAAAGGCCGCCCTGCAAGCCTGGCCTACGGC
>NZ_JBMDIQ010000075.1:0-632 GCF_057808735.1 Chromobacterium sp. FG89
AACTCGCGGCTCTGGTTGTTGAGGCTGGTATAGCCTTCAAAGGTCTTATTGCCGTCGTTGTCGTACTCGTACAGGGTGTAGCTGTCCAGCGCGTGGTCGGACAGGCTCTTCAGATAGCCGTTGCCGTAGTACTGGTAAGTGATGCGCTGGCCGGTGCTGCCGCTTTGTTCGGCCACCTGGCCGGCGTGGTTGTAGCGGTAGCTGAAGCGATGGTTGCCCAGGTCGACATGGGCCACCTTATGGCCGAACAGGCTGACGTCGTCGGTCTGGCTGCGGCCGTTGGCGTCGGTCTTGACGCTGCGCCAGCCGCCGACGACGATGCCGCCGGCGCCGGCGATGGCGGCGTCCCACTGGTAGCGGTAGCTCACCCGGCGCCCGGCGGCGCTGACGGTGGCCAGCACCCGGCCCAGGCTGTCGTACTGGGTGGTGTCGGCCAGGCTGTCCTTGCCGTCGCTGGTGCTGCGGTGGGCGATGCGCTGGCCGGCGCTGTCGTAGTCGTATTCGTCGTAGCCGCGGCGGCCGTCGGCGCGCACAGCGCGGTCCTGACGGATCAGCTGGTTGTTGGCGTTGTAGCGGTAATCGCTGCGGCGGCCGATTTCGTCGACGCTGACACGCAGATTGCCGAACACGTC
>NZ_JBMDIQ010000076.1:0-613 GCF_057808735.1 Chromobacterium sp. FG89
ATCCATTTCCCAGATAAGACTTCTCGAATAATCTGATTTTCGAGAGGTCGCATAATGGTTGCAGTGGTGTCGGGCGTGGGTTTGGGTTTGCAGAACAGTTCGTTGGCGGCCTTGGGCGGACAGGGTCAGTTGGGCGAGGCCGCCTTCGGCCGCGGCGGCGAACGGGTCTACGTCAACGCCGGCAACGGCAACCTGGTGTTGCAGCGCCGCGACGAATTCCTCGCCGGCAACGGACTGCCGATCCAGCTGGTCCGCACCTACAACAGCCAGGGGCAGGGCGGCGACGCCGGCAACTGGCGCCTGGGCTACAGCCGCCAGCTGTTCGACTTCAGCGGCGCCCCGGGCAGCGCCGGCTCGCAACTGCGCCGTCAGGCCGAGGACGGCAGCGACACCCTGTACCGCTACGACGCGGCGCGCGGCCTCTACCTGGCGCAAGGCGGCGCCGGGGCCGAAGACACCGTGCGCTGGGACGGCCAGGCCTGGATCTGGACCGACGGCGACAGCCAGAGCCAGGAGCGTTACGACGGCGCCGGCCGGCTGCAGCAAGTGCAAAGCCGCGACGGCCAGACCGTCGCGCTGGGCTACGACGGCGCCGGCCGCATCGTCAGCCTGC
>NZ_JBMDIQ010000077.1:0-568 GCF_057808735.1 Chromobacterium sp. FG89
GCGCCCAAGGGCCCGGTGTCGGCCAAGGCCAACTGCACCCAGCTGCAAGCCCCGGAATACCCGAGCAAGGCGCAGCAGGACGAGATCCAGGGCGTGGTGCGCGTGGCCTTCCAGGTGGGCGACAACGGCCGCTTCAGCCACATCGCCAACATCTCGTTCGACGGCGGCATCCCGCCGCGTTACCGCAGCGGCTTCCAGTCGGCGATCAGCGCCGCGCTGCAAGGCTATAGCTGCAAACCCAACAGCCTGTTGAGCCAGGAATTCGGCTTCAAACTCGACTCCGGCGAATGAGCGCGAGCGCGCCTCGACCGGAGCACAGCAACTCTTAGGAGAACCAAAGCATGACCAAGACCACTCGCACCGCCTTCGCCGCCCTGGCCCTGCTGGCCAGCCTGCCTGTCCTGGCCGCCGAAACCGCGCACGTGACCAGCAACCCGTACGGCATCGACGCCCTGTGGGCGCAAGGCGACATCGTCGCGCGCGGCACCCTGATCATTCTGCTGATCATGTCCGCGGCCACCTGGTACGTGGGCATCGTCAAACTGCTGGAACAGCGCCGCCTGCTCAA
>NZ_JBMDIQ010000078.1:0-559 GCF_057808735.1 Chromobacterium sp. FG89
CTTCCGGCCCGGTTTCCATGGTGTCGGCCTGCTGGCCGCTGGCGGTGTCGCCCAGGCTTTGGCTCAGGGCCAAGGCCGCATCCAGCTGGCTTTGCGCCTGTTCGCGCGCCAGTTGTTTGCCGGATGCGCCGTTCTGCGCTTCGGCGCTCAGCAGCAGGCCGTGGCCGGCGCGGATGGCGCCGTGGCTGTCGGTGCGCAGTTCGAAGCCGTCGCCGCGCGGCTCGGCCTTGCCGTTGCTGCGCGGCTGGGTGAGGAAGCCTTGGTTGAGCTGGGTTTTGCCGGGTTCGGAGCTGAGTTTGGCGCGCACTTCGCCCGGCGTGTCGTCGAACAGCAGTTCGTTGTATTGGCCGCCCTGGTGTTCTTTGGATTTGATGCCGGACAGGGTTTTGTTGGCCGGCAAGGCGCCCGCGCCGCTGAAGTCCGGCGGCGGGTGGCTGCCGTTGTAGAGCACGCCGGTGATCACCGGGCGGTCGATATCGCCTTCGATGAAGTCGACCAAGACTTCCTGGCCGATGCGCGGGATGAATTGGTGGCCCCAGCCGGCGCCGGCGCTGGGCAT
>NZ_JBMDIQ010000079.1:0-543 GCF_057808735.1 Chromobacterium sp. FG89
AAGTGCCGAACAAAGTGACGAATGTGCACAACAACAGCGGCACTTACCGGGTGTACAACCCGGGCGAGGCAATAGGCGATGTGACGCCGACGCTGCCGGATCCGCCGCCGCCGCCGCCGCAGGATGGTGGTGGTGGTTGTGGTGGGGTTGGGGCCATCTTTGTTGCAGTTGTTGCGGTCGTTGCGGTGGTGATGACGGCTGGCGCGGCAGCGGTGGCGATGTCTGCGATGGCGAGTGGCATGAGTTTTGGTGCCGCGATGGGCGCCGTAGTCGGAGCCGGACTGACTGGCGTGGCTGCTACAGGTGCCGGAGTTATGATGGGGGCTATGGCGGGGGGGATTGGTTTAGCCGCCGCCGCGATAGGTGGTGCAGTAGGCTCCATGGTCAGCCAGGGTGTGGCGATGGCGATGGGGATGCAGGACCGCTTCTCCTGGGGCCAGGTGGGGCTGTCGGCGTTCTCGGCGGCGGCGACCGCCGGCTTGGCGGGTGCGTCCAATACCTCCTCGTTGTCGGCCTTTGCCGGCAAGGGGCTGGGCGAGACGG